>JBGPBA010000103.1:0-5247 GCA_041481005.1 Candidatus Krumholzibacteriia bacterium
ATGGCGCGCGACGGCCTGGTCCCGACGAGCTTTTTCGGCGCGGTTCATGAGAAATTCAGGACTCATTATAAGTCCACGATGGCGACCGGGCTCTTCGTCGCCACGATGGCGGCGTTTCTGCCGCTGCGCATCCTCGCCGAGCTCACGAACATCGGGACGCTTCTCGCATTCGTCATCGTCTGCTCGGCCGTTCTGATCATGCGGCGTACCCATCCCGAAGCCAAGCGTCCGTTTCGGGCCCCGCTGGTCCCCTTGACACCGATCATGGGAATCTTCTGCTGTCTCGTCCTCATGTTCTCGCTTCCCGTCGAGAACTGGTGGCGGCTCTTTATCTGGCTCGGAATCGGATTCGTTATCTACTTCAGCTATGGGCGGCACCACAGCGTCATGGCCAAGATTCGAAAACAGCAGAGTCGCGCGACCCATCCGACGGCGTTGAACCGTAACCCAAACCAAACGGATGCGTGAGTATGTTTGATAGGATAGTCAAGGTATTCGAGCTCTTGTTCTACATCGTCACGAGCGCCGGCATCATATCGGGCGTTCGGCGCTGGCTGAGCCAGATCAAGGGAAAGAACCGGTATGAGTGCGCCAAAAACATGATCGCGGGGGCCTACCGGATCAGGGATCAAATAGAGCACGTCCGCTTACCATTCATGTCCGCCGCGGAATGGGTCGACAAGAAGGCCGATGCGAATGAGGCTCCGAGCGAGAAGTTCGCGCGCGTCAGCTACTACGCGTACAGACGGCGATTGACCCGCGTGATGGATGCCCTCAATCTGTGGCTTCCCACCGTGACGGAAGCCGAGGCTCTGTTCGGCAAGGAGGCGCGCGACCAGGCCGGCAAGCTCGAGCACGTCGTCGCCAAGCTCAGCAGCGCGATCGAGATGTACCATCAGCTCCTCCTGCACGAGCACCGGGATGAGAAGTTGTACAGGGTACTGGAGAACATCATCTATGGCGTGCATCCGGGGATAGCGAAGGAACACGACACGGAAGAGGACTTCAACGATGACGGGTTCCAGGCGAGCCTGGATGAGGCAATACGCTCGATCAGAGGGTATTTCACCCAGTTCATCAAATAACATTCGAAGGGGAGAGGATCGGATGATCAGGCAATTGACGATCGCACTCATGTTGGTCGCGTGCACGGGCCTCTCGGCGTGCGGGAGCAAGTCGGATCGGGGCGTTCAAATGGAGCATTTGGGGCCTCTGCCTCCCGTGATTCTCGCGCACGTGGTGAGCCATGACGGATCTCATCTTGCGCTGATGTCGACGGTGCAGATGAAAACCTACTTCGTGTCATTCGACGGCAAACCGGGGCCTCAGTTCGAGGCGATCGCCGACAGCTCCCTTGTTCTCAGCCGGGATGGGAGCCGGGTCGCCTACGCGGCGAAGAAGGGCAACGAACAGGTCGTCGTGGTCGACACGCTGGCCGGGCCGCTGTTCGATGCAATCGAAAGCGTGCCCGTTTTCAGCCCCGATGGGAAGCGAGTCGCATACGCCGCCAGGAAGGGCGACAGGGAGTTCGTCGTCATCGACGGGACGCCCGGTCCTGATTTCGACAGAATCGCGGGGGCGCCCGTTTTCAGCCCCGATGGGAAGCGAGTCGCTTTCGCGGCCAGAAGAGGCGATAAGCAGCTCGTCGTCCTCGACGGGGCGCCGGGGCCCGAGTTCGATGAGATCTCAGGCCCGCCGATTTTCAGCCCGGACGGGCGGCGGCTGGCGTGCGTCGCGTGGAAGGGCGAGAGCGAGCTCGTCGTCGTCGACGGGAAGGCCGGGCCGCCGTTCGATGCGATCAGCGAAGGTTCGCCGGTGTTCAGCCCGGACGGCGAGCGGGTCGCCTACGCGGCCAAGAAGAACGGCAGGCAGCTCGTCGTCGTCGACGGGGTGCCCGGGCCGACGTACGGTGCGATCGTGACCGTGCCGGTTTTCAGCTCGGACGGCAAGCGTATCGCCTACGCGGCCAAGAAAGGCGAGGGTGAGCTCGTCGTCGTCGACGGGACGCCCGAGACGGAATATGAAGGGATCGTAAGCGGACCGGTTTTCAGCCCGGACGGGAAACACCTTGCCTATGCAATCAAGAAGGGGGATGCGCAGTTTGTCGTCTTTGACGGCGTGCTCGGGCCGGAGTTCGCCGGGATCGCGAAGAGCGATCCCGTTTTCAGCCCGGACGGCAAGCACCTCGGATACGTCGCCAAAGTCGGCGAGAAGCGGGTCGTCGTCGTCGATGGGGTTACGGGACCGGAGTTCGACGGGATCGGGTTAGGCGACCCCGTGTTCAGCCCGGATGGAAAGCATGTTGCCTATATCGCCAAGAGGGGCCAGAAGGAGGTCGTCGTCGTCGATGGGGCGGAAGGCAAGGAGTATGACGCAATCGCGGGGAATTCCCCTGTCTTCAGCGCGGACGGCAAAAGGGTCGCCTACCTGGCCAATAAGGGCAGGAGGCAGCTCGTCGTCGTCGACGGGAAGACCGGGCCCGAGTTCGCCGCGATTGCCGGCGGCCCCCTGTTTCGCGAGGATGATTCGATCGAGTATATCGGCATGCGGTACAGCGGGTTGTATCGCGTGAAGCACAAGCCCTGATGGTGCTCAGGTGGCCCAGGCACGCCGTTCGTCGCAAGCCTCCGGTCGAGGCCGCCTCACGGTAACTTTAATGCGGACAAGATGAAAAGGAGATGCCCTCGGCTGGGCAGGCCAAGCCCTTTTGTTGAACTTATTCCGCCGCGAGCGTATATTAATGGCGGTGACCGCGCCATCCAGCTCGCTCCGAAGTCGGACGGGCGCATCGGGCGTGGCGTGAACGCATGAGATTTTCCCTTCTCATTTCGATTGTTCTCCACGGGCTCATCCTGGGTGGGCTTTTTATCGAATGGCGCACCATCGGTTCCATGCGCCCTCTCGGCTTCATTTACTCCGTGAAGATTCACGAGGCTGCGGGAGGCGGAGGCTCGCCCGGCGGCGGGAAACGGAACGACCTGAAGGTGACCATACCGAGGGGAGAAACGAGGGTCGAGACGCAGGCACAAACGAAGCCGGAGGCCCCGACCAAGAAAGAGGCGACGGTCGCGGTACCGAAGAAGACGACCGCCAAATCGGAGCCCGAAGCTTCACCGAAATATGACCTCGGCGAGCCTGAAGGAGAATTGAGTCCCCTGCAGGGGGGCGGCGGCACGGGAGGAACAGGCACGGGCGGAATGGGCCCGGGGAGCGGAGGGGGCAGAGGCGGCGGCTATGGTTCCGGCAGCGCGAACGTCGAGCCAAAGCCGCTTTACATACCCTGGCCGAAATATCCGGCGCGGGTAAAGGCGATACCTTACGGCAGCGTCGAGCTTGAGCTCCTCATAAACGTGCGAGGCGAGGTCCAGGACGTGAAGATCACGCGAGGCTTACCGCTCGCCGAACTCGATACCATCGCCGTTCAGGCGGCGAGAGAGATTCGTTTCACACCGGGGTTCAGCAACGGCATCCGTACCCCGATGTGGGTGCGTCTCACCATCGGCTTTCAGCCCCGCTAGAGCGTCGGCAGAGCCCCGGCAGGGATGCCGCCGGGCGCCCGGCGGGCTCGTCCGGACCGGCGGATTTCTCATTCATCTCAAATTGAGAATCAGTATGACGGTATAGGCGGCGTAGAACGCGCCCCCGAGGAGCATCGCCGCGGGCGGGATGCGCTTTTTCGTGAGCAGCGCGATGAGGACTATCGAAGCCGATGAAAGGGCAAAAACCGCCGAGAGAAGGGCCACGCCCGTGAGCTTCCATTCGGTGAATAACAGGCCTATGGAGACTGGAAAAGTGGATTGGAACACCATGGCACCCGTCAAGTTTCCAATGGCCAGGGCGTCTCTTCCCTTCATCGTCCAGGTGATGCTGTTGAACTTCTCGGGCATCTCGGTCGCGATGGGGGCGAGTATGAGGGCAAAGAGGAGCGGACTCATTCCCAACGCCAGTGTAAGATGCTCGAGGCTGTGGACGAACATCCGAGCGCCGAAGACCATGACGGCCAGGGCGACGATAATCTGAAAGACGATCAGGACGAGGTGAGGCGCATCGCTCGCGTTCAATCCCAACCGCCGTTGAACCCGGAAGAAATGCAAGCCTTCAAAATGCTCGACTCGAGCGCTTTTCCCTCTGACGGTCAGGATCACATATAAGACATAGCCCGCGACCAGGAGGACGGCTAGAGGGATCGCGAGCGCCCTTCCCGTAAACAGCGGAACAAAAATGGCCGATGAGTACATCGGGATAAAGAACATCAGATCCCTTTTGATCGAGTCGGGCTCGATATTGATCGCGAACGGGCGCTTCTTTCTCAGATGGTGAATCAGTACGGCCAGCCCGAGGAGGAAGAACGCCAGGGTCGAGATCATGAACGGGGCTCCGAGAATCGCGCCGACGCCGATCTCCTTGGCCGAAGCGCCGCCGGCGACGAGAATTGCGACGGCGGGCAGAATGGTCTCGGGCAGTGCCGTGCCGACGGCGGCTAGTATATTTCCGACAACGGCTTGCGAGAACGAGAATCTGCGGCCGAAAACCTCGAGACCATTCGTGAAAGCTTGCGCCGCGAGAAGTATGACGGCGAGGCTGAAGACAAGAAGAGCTATAGACCAAGTCATTTGGGCGCTATCCACCTCATTTCATGTCGCCTCTTCCGGGTGCGGCTCTATCCTAGTGCGAGAAACCGGGCGGCGGCAAGGCAAATGCGCGGGACCGTCCCCGAGAATCTTGACTAACACCCCAAAATCCTCTATGTTATCCCGATTGCAAAGCACCCGGCCGGCCCGGCCTCCGACCCGCGGGAAGCGCCAATGCTCAAGAACGGACACAGGGCGATTCTATGATAAAGACTACCAGTTTGATCGCTTCCAACATGATCTCGGCCAATCTCAAGTCCCGGGATAAGAGCTCGGTCTTCGCCGAGATCGTTCGCCACGTTGCCAAGACCAAGAAGCTCAAGAATGAAAAGGCAATCCTGGCGGCCCTCGAGGAGCGGGAGGCGAAGGGGACGACGGGGATCGGAGAGGGCATCGGGATTCCCCACGCGCGGATTGAGGGCCTGAAGGAGGTCGTCTTTTTCGTCGGCGTATCGCGAGACGGCATCGATTTCGCATCCCCCGACGGCAGGCCCGTCCAGGTCGTTTTCCTCTTCCTCACGCCCCAGGCCGACACGCAGACCCATCTCCAGATCCTCTCCCGGATCAGCGGGCTTGCCGGCAATCGGAGCCTCATCCGGAAGATGCTCGCGGCGGA
>JBGPBA010000104.1:0-5241 GCA_041481005.1 Candidatus Krumholzibacteriia bacterium
TACATTAAGCATGTTTCCAAATCGCGGCACCGGCGCCGCTTGCACGCTTTCGAGGACCCTGTCCCGGAAAAAAGACAATGCCGACTCCTTCTGTCCACAAAAAGATACACGCCCACCCTTCCCCATTCCCGGCTTTTTCGGCCGGACAGGGGGGGAGAGGGATAAGCGTCGGACTTGCTTGGGCCCCGCGAGAGGCGCCTTATCTCAGGTCGTTGACGGGCGCGAGCGGCGCGCCTCGGACACCGTTCGACGCCCGGTGTGGGGCGACGTAAGCCTATGAAAATTCGTATCCTCGACCGTTACATATTGACGACGCATATCGGTCCCTACTTCTTCGGGCTCGCCGTTATATCCTTCGTGTTCATCATGGAGTTCATCTTCAATCAGCTCGGGAAGTTGATCGAAAAAGGGGTCAATTTCGTCGTCGTCCTCGAGTTTTTCACCCTGAGCCTCGGTCATATGTTCGCATTAATTATACCAATGGCTGTCATGCCCGCGACGCTCATGGCATTCGGGCAACTTACTTCAGACAATGAAGTTACGGCGATGAAATCGAGCGGGATATCGCTTTACCGGATGATTCTGCCGGTGCTCGTGGCGAGCGCCTTCCTCGGGATGGGGCTTCTTTTCTATAACAATATGCTTCTTCCCGAGAGCAATCACCGTCTTGCCAACCTCATGATGGACATCGCGAGAATGAAGCCCACGATCCAGATCCGGGAGAATACGTTCAACGATGCCATTGAAGGCTACACGATCTTCGTGAAAGAAAAGAACGACAAGACGGGCGAGATCAAAGCGGTGCAGATATTCGAGAAGAAAGCGGGCATCCCGACGACGATCATCGCGAACAAGGGCAGAATGACCTACAATACCCGCGACGCCGTGCTTCGATTCGAGCTGGAAGACGGGGAGATACACGAGATGCCCGACCCCGGCGACATGCGGACCTACCGGCGCACCGTCTTCAAGCATTTCACCCTCAACATCCAGGACACGGCCCGCCAGCTCCGCCACGCCGACCGCTCGTATCGCGGCGAGCGCGAGATGAGCGCGGCGGCGATGCGGGAGAAAATCCGCGAGATCGCGGCTCAGAACAAGTTCCTCGAGAAGCACATGAACCAGATCGCGCGCGGGCACATGGCGACCGTTCTGTCCTCGGCGGTACCCGGACTCGCCCCCGGGGGGCCGCCGCAGGAGCTGCCGCCGCTCACCGGGCCGCCTCGGCCGGGAGCGCCCGTCGCGCACGCGATTCCCTATGTCGGCCGCGAGTCCGAACAGGTCCAGCAGATTCTCGAGAACGATCTCGCCAATCTCGACAGCAACACGCGGCAGATCAAACGGTACGACGTCGAGATCCACAAGAAATACTCGATCCCCTTCGCGTGCCTCGTCTTTGTGCTCCTCGGCGCGCCGCTGGCCATACGGTCGGGCAAAAAGGGGATGACGATGGCGATCGGTTTCAGCATTCTCCTCTTCCTCGTTTATTACGTCTTCCTCATCGGTGGGGAGAAGCTCGCGGACCGCGAGCTCATGTCCCCGTGGCTCTCGATGTGGCTCGCCAACATCGTCCTCGGCGTCGTCTCACTCGTCTTGCTCCGCCAGACCGCACGGGAGTTCACGGCGATCAACTGGAGCCGGCTCTACCCTCTGAGGCGGTGGAATCGTGAGAATCCATGACCGATACGTCCTCTCAGGGTTCTGGCGGAACCTCGGCATCGGCCTCATCGCCTTCACGGTGATTTACATCACGGTGGACGTGAGCGAGATGGTCGACGTCTACATCGACAACCACGCCCGGCTCGCCGACATCCTCCTCTATTACGCGTACAAGATCCCGTCGATCCTCGTCCTCATCATGCCGGTCGCCGTGCTGCTGGCTACGATCTTCGCCATCGGAAAGCTGTCGCGTGAGAACGAGCTCACGGCGCTCATCTCGTCGGGCACGCCGCTCGTGCGCGTCGGCGCCCCGATCATCGTTTCCTCGGTGGCCATCAGCCTCTTCATGATGGCCGCCGGCGAGTTCGTCGTCGCGAAGGCGAGCCACGAGAGCCTCGACCTCAAACGGGTCAAGATCGACAAGAACATGAAGGAGGAGTCCGCGTTCTACCGCGACAACGTCCACTACCAGGGGGAACACGGGCGAACGTACTACGCGGAGCATTACGACGTCATGCTCAAGGCGTTCACCAACATCGCCATCTACGAGTATCGCGGGGGAAGCCTCGCCCGCAGGATCGACGCGTCGAAGGCATACTGGGACGGCGCCGAATGGGTGTTCCTGAACGGCGCCATCCGGGAGTTCACGGCGGGCGGCGAGAAGATCACGACCTTCACGAAGACGGACATGAAGGATCTGCCCGAGCGGCCCGAGGACTTCACGAAAGAGGAGCTCGATCCCGAGGAGATGAACTACCGGCAGCTCAAGACGTACATCGGGAAGGTGCTCCGCAGCGGCGAGTCGGTTGACAAGTACCGGGTCGACCTTTATTTTAAATTTAGCTTCCCGCTCACGAGCGTGATATTCGCCGTGATCGGAGCCGCGCTCTCGTCCGCGAAGAGGAAACCGTCCATGGCAACGGGCTTCGGGCTCACGCTCTTCATCAGCTTCACGTACTACACCGTGCTGAGGATCGGGCAGTCGCTGGGCCACAGCGGCGTGATCGGCCCCCTGTTCGGCGCCTGGATGGGAAACATCGCATTCGTATTCGTCGGCGGCGTGCTTCTCTATCGCGCGAACCGCTGAGGAGTGAGCCTCATGAAACGCATCGCTCTCCTCGTCATCATGGCGGTGACGTGCTTCGCCGTCGCGGCGGCCGCCGAGGAATTCGGGGGAGAGAACTCCCTCATCAAGAAGCTCAATCCCGAGGAGCGCCTCACGTACTACGGCCTCCAGTACATGATGAACAAGTATCAGAAGCGGCAGTACCTGACGCTCGCGACGCCGGCCGAGCGCTCGCAGTGGGTCGACCGTTTCTGGATCGACGTCGACCCGACGCCCGCCACCCCCGAGAACGAGAAGCGTATCGAGCACGAGCGGCGGGTCGCGCTGGCCCGCCGGCTCTTCGGCATGAAGAAGGCGCCGGGCTGGGATCGGCGCGGAGAAACGCTCATCCGGTTCGGGCTCCCGAGCGAGCGCGAGAAGACGGCGGGGACGATCGATTTCCACAGCATGACGCCGCCGGGCGAAGTCTGGTACTACCGGACGCTCGACATGATCATTCCCTTCCAGGATTACAACCTCAAGGGCGAGTACATTTACGCCATCACGCCGATCGGCCGATCGTCGCAGCGCGAGCTCGAGCGCCTGCAGAACGTGAGCTCGCTCATGAAGTACGGCGTTCTCGAGTTTCTCTTCCCCACCGAATACATGAGCTCGGACGAGGTCAAGGACCTCGTCGACTTCAACCCCGACGAGATCGACTACCAGGCCGACTCCGACATACGGATGCGCACGGCGCGGGACCTCATCGCCGAGCACGACGAGGAGAAGCTCCAGAAGAAAATGAACAACTTCTACACGTACATGGAGGAGCGGCCCGTCGTCTACTCGTTCGAGATCAACCAGAAACCGCTGCCGCTCTACTTCGACATCACCTCGTTCAAGGGAGGGACGAACACGCTCCGCACCGAGGTGAACTTCGAGGTGCCCTCGCAGGACGTCGAGTTCATTCAAAAGCAGGGGGCGCTCACCTCGGACGTCGAGCTCCGCGTCGTGGTGCGCGACATCAATAACCGGGAGGTCGCGCACGGGAGCGACGTCATCGGCGCCTCGATCGCCGGCGACAAAGCCTCGGTGCCGAGCCTCTTGCCCGGGCAGATCGTCCTCGTCCTGGAGCCCGGGTACTACCGCGTGGGGCTCGAAGCGTCCGATGTGAACTCGAAGCGGCGGGCGGAGTTTAGGACGAACCTCGAGGTCCGGCCGTACGCGGCCTCTCCCGTCGTGAGCGACATCCTCTTCGCGAGCAGCATCAAGGAAATCCAGGAGAACGCCAAGTTCCTCAAGGGGAATCTGCAGGTCGTCCCTCACCCCATCCACGCGTATCGGATCCCGTTCCCCGTTATTTTCTACTTCGAGATTTACAACCTCGACACGGACAGCCAGGGCCTCGCTTTCTACAAGGTCGAGTACAAGATCGTTCCCCTCGCGAAACGGCGGAAGGGCCCCGTCCTGCAGGAGGTCCCCTCGGTCGTCACCTCGTCGTTCGAGACGAGCGGCTATGGGTCGACCCAGGCGCAGCGGCTCACGATCGCGACGGAAAACCTGTGGGAGGGGCCGTTCAGGCTCTCGGTGACGGTGACCGACCGACGCACCTTCAAGACCTCCACGCAGGAAGAGGATTTCTCTCTGCTCAAATGAGCGGGACACGCGCGGCGAAGGGCGTTCGGCGCCAGCCGCGCGGGGGTCGGCCGGGCGCCCCGGTGCCGGCTCCACGAGCTCGGTAATCGCCCCGTTGACAACCGGTCCGCCGATACCTATACTCCAACCAGAGATCCCCACCAGAAGATTGCAGTCACAAGGCATGGTGTAGGCTTGTCTCCCAAGACGCGATTATCGCTGCCGGCATACGTCATTCTGTGCGCAGTCCTCGTCCCATCCCTCTCCGTCGGTCAACCCGTTCGAAGCGAAAAAGATCTCATGGCACGCCTCGGACCCGAGGAGCGCACGAGCTTTTGCGGCCTCCAGTGCGTTCTGAGCGAGGCGCAGAGGATGCGGTATCTCTCGCTGCCGACGAGGAAGGAACGTTCCGAGTGGCTCGCTCGCTTTTGGATAACACACGATCCGACTCCAGCCACCGAAGAGAACGAGGCGCGTGTCGAGCATGAGCGGAGGGTCGATCTCGCGCGGAAGCTCTTCGCGATGACGGAGGCCCCCGGGTGGGATGGTCGCGGGGAAATCCTTATCCGGTTCGGGCTCCCCACCGCGCGCGCGAAGACGGAAGGAGATGTGAGCACGGGAGGATTGTCATTGCCCGGGGAGCTCTGGTACTACGAAGCGTTCAACATGAGCGTGCTCTTTAACGACGTGAATCTGAATGGAAGATACGCCTATAACGTGGCACAGCGACAGATAAAGGTGCCCGGCCCGCCCGTCGTATCGGTCGGGGGGTCGACGGGATTCTGCAGGGGGCCCTTCGAGCCCCTTGAAATGGATTATAACGCCGACGAGTTGGATCGCCTCCTTACGCTGCAGTTCTGGAACGAGCTCGAGTGGACCAAAGCCGAGCGGGCCGCAGATAA
>JBGPBA010000105.1:0-5133 GCA_041481005.1 Candidatus Krumholzibacteriia bacterium
CTTTGGGGACTCGCTGACCGGGATTACCTTCAGCTGCAACGACGTATGGGGAAACCTGCCGAGCAACTACGATCGGCCGCTCACGGACCAGACGGGACTGAATGGGAACATATCGCAGGATCCGCTCTTCTGCGGCGCTGCAGGCAGCTGGAATTATTATCTGCGCGCGAGCTCGCCTTGCGCAGCCGCGAATGTACCTGCTGCCTGCTCCAATGCGGGCATGGGTTGCTTCCCCGTCAAGTGCACGGTGGGCGTCGAAAAGAAATCCTGGGGCACGATCAAGTCCCTGTTCAGGTAGCGGAAACTGGGACGCGAAGCTCCTCATGACACGAACCTCGGACGTCGGCCCGGCGAGCGCAGTAATGTATTCCTCGACAATAAAGTAGCTCGCCGGCGAGATTGGCATTGCCAAAGGGCCGCGGATATATTAATATTGCTCCCCTGGTACGAAGGACAGGCGCCCTCGCGCGCCAGTGCCGGGGCATAGGGGCTCGTCCGATTCGCCCTCGCAAGGGGCTCTATTCATTCAGGTTATGAAAGGGTTGAAGATGGATCTTTCGTCGCTCGAGAAAATCATGGAAGTAGTGCCGAACAGGTACGAGGCCATTCGAATCATGGCGAAGGAAGCCCAGCGGATCAACCGCCTGCTCCTGGCCGCCAACGAAGAGCTCGCCGACAAGCCCACGACGATCGCGATGAAGCGCCTCATCAACGGGAAAGTGAAGTACTCCTATGGAAAGCAGAAGGAGGAAAAGTAGTCCCGGGGGAGGGGTATCGGGGAAGAGGATTCTTCTCGTCGTCACGGGCGGGATCGCCGCCTACAAGACGGCCCTTCTCGTTCGCCTTCTGAGGCGCGGCGGCGCCGAGGTCAGGGTCGTCATGACGCCGGCCGCCACAAAGTTCGTCTCGCCGCTCACCTTCGAGGTTCTCTCGGAGAATCCGGTTTCAACAGACATGTTCGCCCCGCGGAAGCACCCGGTGCTCGAGCACATCGAGCTCGCGCGCTGGGCGGAGCGCATCGTCGTCGCCCCGGCCACGGCCGACATCATCGCGAAGGCGGCCTCCGGCATCGCCGACTCCCTCGCGAGCGCCGTGCTCGTCGCGGCGCGCTCGCCCGTCATGTTCGCGGCGGGGATGAATGAGGCCATGTGGGCCAACCCGGCCGTGCGGCGAAACGTCGAGAGGCTCGCCGCCGACGGGAGGATCGTTCTCGGCCCGGGCACGGGCTATCTCGCCTGCGGCGACGTCGGCGCGGGGAGAATGGTGGAGCCGGAAGAGATTCTCGAGGCGATCGAGAAATCGTTCGCGCCGGGCGACCTCGCCGGCGTTCGATTCCTCGTGACGGCGGGGCGAACCGAAGAGGAGATCGACCCCGTGCGCTTCCTCTCGAATCGCTCCTCGGGCCGGATGGGCTTCGCCGTCGCGCGGCATGCGCGGGAGCGGGGCGCATTCGTCGCCCTCGTTCACGGGGCCGTCGACGTCGCGCCGCCCGAGGCGGATTCGATCGCGCGCGTGACGAGCGCCGCCGAGCTGAAGCGCGTCGTCGATCGGGCTTTCCCCCGATGCGACGTTCTCGTCATGGCGGCGGCGGTGGCCGATTTCACCGCGGTGAAGCGGGAGCGCGACAAAATGAAACGCGCGGGTGAGATCCTCTCGCTCGAGCTCAGGCCCACGCCAGACATTCTCGCCGGCCTCAAGGGCAGGAAGAAGCCCGACCAGATCGTCGTCGGCTTCGCCCTCGAAACGAAGAACGCCGAGGAAAACGCCCTTCGGAAGATTCGCGAGAAGGGCTGCGACTACCTCGTCCTCAACTCGGTGGGCGAGGGGACCGGATTCGCCGTCGAGACGAACCGCATCACGATCTTTCGCGGCGCGAAGAAGCTCGTCACGACGCCCCTCATCTCAAAGGACGAGGCGGCGTCGATCATCCTCGACTCGATTGCCACCGACCGCAGGCTGCGGCGGGCGAAGCGTTGAGAGGATCAATGGGAGACATTGGCGACGACATCAAGCGGTATCTCATCACCCGCTACCGCGAGGGAATGGAAGTCGCGTATCGGCTCGATGAAACTGCTGCGGCGCCCGAGGTCGTTGGAGCGCCCCCCGCGGCGCCCTCGCCCCGGCCTGCCCTCGCCGCGGCGCCGGAGCCCGCCGCGCGGCCCGGAGTGTCTAGAACCGCGGCCACGGCGCTCGACCGGACCCCGTCCCCGACGCCTGCGGAGCATGTTCCCGCAGAGCCACTGAGAAGCGCATTCGGACGGGAGATTCCCGTCCTCACGACGCCCCTTCCCGCCGACGACATCGGCGGCGGGTTGAGGCGCGCCCCGAAGGGGCCGTCGATCCGCTACACGACCGGTCCGAGCGGCCCGCCGCAGGCCTCGCTTTTCGGCGAGCCCGGCACGCGCGAGACGTTCGATCTCGGCGGCTGCGATCTCGCGGGGGTCGCGAAGCTCGTTTCAATCTGCGTGCGGTGCGAGCTCTCGCGCGGCAGGACGCTCGCCGTCTTCGGGAGCGGCAACCCTCATTCGAAGATCGTCTTCCTCGGCGAGGGGCCCGGGCGCGAAGAGGATCTCCAGGGGCTCCCCTTCGTGGGCCGCGCGGGCCAGCTCCTCACGAAGATTCTCGCGGCGATGGGATTGACGCGGGACGAGGTCTATATCGCGAACATGGTGAAATGCCGGCCGCCGAACAACCGCGAGCCGCAAGAGGACGAGATGGCCGCGTGCGAGCCTTACCTCATCCGCCAGCTCGAGCTCATCAAGCCGACCGTCATCTGCTGCCTGGGCAGGATCGCGGGGCACGGGCTCCTCAAGACGCAGGCGTCGCTGGCGTCCCTGCGGCAAGGCATTCATTACTATAATGACATTCGCGTGGCGGTGACGTACCATCCTGCGGCGCTGCTGCGCAATCCGAATCTCAAGCGCGACGCGTGGGAGGATTTCCAGATGGTGCGGCGTCTCTACGACGAGGCGCCGCGGGAGGGTGCATGATGGAAGACGCGACGAACGATCGCGTCGGCGGCCGGAGGCCGGAGCGCGTGCCGCCCCAATCGGTCGACGCCGAGCGCGCGGTGCTCGGCGGGGTGCTCCTCGACCCCGAGGCGGCGACGAAGGCGATCGAGATCGTTTCCGCGGAGTCCTTTTACCGCCCGGCCCACCAGGATATCTTCAGGGCGATGCTGCGGCTCTTCAACAAGCGCGAGCCGATCGACGTCATGACCCTTTCCGAGGACCTGAGGAAGGCCGGCGCCCTCGAGACGGTCGGAGGGATCACCGCGCTCACCGACCTCGTCGACGGCACGCCGACCGCGGCCAACATCGAGTACTACGCGCGGATCGTTCTCGACAAGTACATCCTGCGCCAGCTCATCCGGGCCTCGACCGAGATCGCCGAGGACGCCTTCGAGGCGAGCCGCGAGGCCGACGCGATCCTCGACGTCGCCGAGCAGCGGATATTCAGGATCTCGGAGTCGCGGGTGAGCCAGGGCTTCATTCACATCAAGGAGATCCTCAAGCAGCGCTTCGAGGAGATCCAAAAAATGCACGAGACGCGCAAGAGCGTCACCGGCCTCCCGAGCGGCTTCATCGATCTCGACAAGTACACGGCGGGCTTTCACCCGAGCGACCTCGTCATCATCGCGGGGCGCCCCTCGATGGGCAAAACGAGCTTCGCCCTCAACATCGCGCAGCACGTCGGCCTCGCCGAGCACAAGCCGGTCGCCGTGTTCAGCCTCGAGATGTCGAAGGAGCTCCTCGTTCAGCGCCTCCTCTGCTCCGAAGCCCAGGTCGACGCGCAGAAGGTGCGCCGCGGCATCACCAACGCGAAGGACATCGAGCGGCTGACGAACGCGGCGACGCTTCTCTCCGAGGCGCCCCTCTACATCGACGACACGCCGGCGATCTCGACCCTCGATATGCGGGCCCGCGCCCGCCGGCTCAAATCGGAGTACGACGTCGCCCTCATCATCATCGACTATCTCCAGCTCGCCCGCTGCAGCGAGCGCTCGGAGAACCGCCAGCAGGAGATCTCGTCCATCTCGCGCTCGCTCAAGGCGCTCGCCAAGGAGCTGAGCGTCCCCGTGATCGCGCTCTCGCAGCTCTCCCGCGCGGTCGAAGCGCGCGGGGGCGACCGGCGGCCGATGCTCTCCGACCTTCGCGAATCGGGGGCGATCGAGCAGGACGCCGACCTCGTTCTCTTCATGTACCGGCCCGAGTTTTACGATCCCGACGATCCCAACAAACAGGGAAAAGCGGAGCTCATCATCGGCAAGCAGCGAAATGGCCCGACCGGCAACATACCGCTCATCTTCGAGAAGCAGTACACGCGCTTCCATTCGGCGGCGGCCGCCGGGCTGGGAGTCCCCGAGGAGGTCGTCTAGGTGACGCCGTTCGTTCTGCTCGGGAGATTCTTGCTCGAGTTCATCGAGGCGACGGGCGGGGTCTTCATCCTCCTGTGGCGCGTCATCATGATCCTCCCGCGGACGTTCCGCAACTGGCGGAGCGTCCTCATGCAGGCCGACACGATCGGCATCGGATCGATCCCGCTCGTGCTCGTCACGTCGATCTTCGTCGGCGCGGTGACCTCGGTGCAGGCGGCCTACCAGTTCCACGGGTACGTCCCGCTGAGATATCTCGGCGTCGTCGTCGGCAAATCGGTCACCCTCGAGCTCGGTCCCGTCCTCACGGCGCTCGTCGTCGGGGGGCGCGTGAGCGCCTCGATCGCGGCCGAGCTCGGCACGATGAGGGTCACCGAGCAGATCGACGCGATGGAGATGATCGCGATCGACCCGGTCGAGTACCTCGTGCTCCCGCGCATCGTCGCGGCGACGATCATGCTCCCCGTGCTCACGATATTCTCCGACTTCCTCGCGATCCTCGGCGGGATGGTCGTCGCGAACGTGTCGCTCCACGTGGGCTTCGCGACCTTCAGCTCGGGTCTGAAGCTCCTCTTCCACACGCAGGACCTCATCGGCGGCCTCATGAAGACCTTCGTTTTCGGATTCATCATCGCCCTCATGGGCTGCTACAACGGGTTCGAGACGAGGGGCGGGGCGGAAGGGGTCGGCATCGCGACCATGCGGGCGGTCGTCTCTTCGTGCCTCCTCATCCTCGTGTCGAACTACCTGCTCGCAAC
>JBGPBA010000106.1:0-5121 GCA_041481005.1 Candidatus Krumholzibacteriia bacterium
ATCAGGGGAAAACGCGGTTGCTGGAGGGAGTGGTCTGAAGAGGCGTCCCCTTTGAAACTGCTCACGTCCTTCCTCGTCTGCGTCGCATGCATCGCCGCAGCGCAGCTCTCGAGCCCCGTGTCCGCGACGGGGCTCTATGATGATGTCGCTTCCTTCTTCTCCATGCGCGACACCTCTCGCGTGCTTCTCATCTTGAGGCAGACCGAGCTTCACCTGGTCACCGGGAATGCGTCGGTCCTCGCCGCCGAGGTCGATTTCGGCATCAAGCCGCGGTACGAGGTGCGCGTGGCGGTCCCCTTCGTCGCGGTGCGCCGGGGCGGCGAGATCGTCGACGGCGTCGGCGACATGACGCTGCTCGCCACGGCGAGGCTCTTCGGCGATTCCCTCTCGACGCGCGGGCTTTTCCTGCGGGTCGACGCGAGGCTCCCGAGCGCCTCGGCGGACTTCCTTCCATTCTCCGCGGACTCGATCGACGTCGGATACGGTTTCGAGCTTCGCGCCCGACTGCCCATTCTCGCCCTGCGGGCCGCGGCGCTCTACAGCCTCTCGGCCGAGAGGCGCGTCGATCACACGCTGGTCGACGACAGCCACTTCACCTTCGCGGCGTCGGGCGAGATCACGATCGCGCCGGGCACGCGCGCCCGCGTGTCGGCGTTCTATTTCCGCTATAACGAGGGAAGCTCGCGGGGCGTGGCGCTCGCGACCCTTCGGCGGCGCCTCTCGGCGAGCGTCGTGCTTTCGGTCGACGGCGCGGTCGAGGCCGGCACCGCCCGCTCGCGGGTCTTCGACGGCGGCGTCTCGGTCGCGCTCCTCTACTCATTCCCCCCGGTCTCGCGGGCGTCGGGCGCCCCGACCGAGCCCCCGCCGGCCCCGCCGCAAGGCAGGTACCCTTCCGGGTCTCCATCGGGCACGCCCTAGATGCAGTTTGCAACGGGACGCCGTCCGTATCGTTCCTCATGATAGAGCGCAAAGACGGGGAGGCCGGTATCGTTCCCTGTCGTGAAGGGCACGTCCTTTGCGTTCCGCACCCGCGGAAGCTTCATCGCACCAGGAGGATATGCAACATATGCCACATGAGCTCTCCACCGTTCAATCGGACCCGCGCGCCGCGGACTCCCTGGGAGCGGGCCTCGACGCATTCGTCATCGACGACGACCCGTTGATGGCCGAGCTGATCGCCCGCGCGCTCGCGAAGCACGGCGTGAAAACGATCCGTTTCGACGAGCCGGAGCGTATTCTCTACGAGCTGTCGCCCTGGGCGCCGGCGCTCCTCATCACCGATCTCGAGATGCCGCGTATGGACGGTGTCTCGCTTATTCGACAGGCGCGGCTCGGCGGGTACCGCGGCACGGTGGTCCTGTTGACGGCGTCTCGCTGCCGCGAGCGCATCATCGCCGCGGTCGAAGCGGGCGCCGACGACATCCTCGCGAAACCGCTCCGCGAGCCTGACGCCGAGCTTCTCGTCGCAAAGGCCCGCGCGCGGCTCGCGCGCTCCCGCGCGATGCGCGACGCGCTCGCCGAGGTCGTCGAGGCGGTCGATCAAGGGATCGTCCTGCTCGACGACTTCTCGGCGCCGGTCTACGCAAACGAGAAGGCCCGCTCGCTCCTGGCGGCGGAGAGCATCGACGATGTGTCCCTCGTCATCTCGCGGGGATGCCCCGCCGAGGTGCTCGATCGGTGTCGTGAAGGAGGCGTCGCGGCGACCTTCCTCGACGTGTCGGCGCGCGCGGGCCACGGCTCGAGCCCCGTCGGCCTCGAGGTGGTCCACCTCCGCGAGCCGCTCGACGGCGCGAGCCGTCTCATCCTGCTCCACGATTTCTCCGAGTGGCGAAAGCTCGACGAGCTCCATGGGCGCTTCGCGACCTACCTCTCGCATCGCATGCGGACCCCGCTCACCTCCGCGCGAAACGCGGTCAGGATTCTCAAGGAAAAGAGCGAGCCGCTCGACGGCGCCGAGAAAGAGAAGTTCCTCGACATCGGGAGCCGAAACATCGACCAACTCATCCGCTCGTTCGACGAGCTGCAGAAGATCTTCATGATCGAATCGGGGGAGATCAACGCGTGCCGCACGCTCACGCTCGTCGGGGAGGATGTCGCCTCTCGTCTCGCCGAGCTCGAGAAAAGCGGCGTGCTTGCCGGAAGCAAGGTGAGCGCGCCCTCGCTCGCGATCCCGACCGGCCGCGAGGAGCTCGCCGATTTCGTCACTCACGCCGTCGAGACAATGGCTTCGTGGCTCGGGGCCGCCCCGGCCGTCGAATGCGTCGTCTCGGCGCGCGATGACCGTGAGGTGCCTACGGATGACGAGGGCGCCGTCACGATCACGCTCAAGCCCTGCGGCCCCGCCGGGGCACCCTCCCTGAGCCTCTGCGAGTTCCTTTCCGCGGGGGAGAGCCACCACAGGGCGATCCTCGACCGTCTCGCGAGCTCGCTCGGCGGGGAATGCGAAACGGTCGCGCGGGACGCCGTGCGCCTCTCGATTCCCGCCGATCCTCCGTTCAATAGGGATCGAGACCTCGTCCACCCGCTCCACGTGATGCTCGAGCGCTCGGAGCTCGAACGAAGCGAGTTCCACATGGCGGCGGTGAGGCTCGTCGGCGCCGTGCGGGAGGAGCGCTGGTTCAAGCGCCTGTTCGCTGAAACGATCTGCGCTCTCTTCCGCGTCGACGGATGCGTCGTGTCGAAGGGAGAGGAGCCGCTCTCGTACTCGGTCTTCATCGCCGGCATGTCGCACGAACGCGTCACCGAGATGCTCGAGCGCCTTCAGGCGAGCTTCGCGCTCGCGTGCCGGGAGCGCGGCGAGGAGCTCTATCCGTCGGTTCGCTGGGAGTTCGCGTATCACCACGTACCGGGGGACACGGTCCAACCGAACGTTCTCTCGCAGCTCGAAAGGATTCTCTAGAATAGGTTCAGCGCGAGCGGGCGAGGGTCTTCTCTGATTTGACCTCGCGCTCGAGATCGATGATCGGCTCCTCGCCGGGCCTCATCGAGAGCAGCAGAAGACTGAGCGGATCGGTGATCGTGCGGCGCACCTTCGGCAGCTGATTGTGGAAGAAGTACCGCCCCGCGCGCAGCTCCATGAGCGCATGAAACGCGCGCTTGCCTTCGAGCTTCCCGATGCGCGCGTGGATGATCTCGCCCTTGTCGAAGTAGATCTGCCCGTTCAATCGAGGACCCACGACGATGAGCATCCCCGATCTCAGGTTGCCGTTGATGAGCGACACGACGTCCAGAATCGGAATGAGATCGATCGTTCCCGCGAGCGGGTAGCTCCGACGAGTCAGGCGGCGCCTGAGGTCGATGGCGAGAAGCGCGAGCGCCGCGGCGAGGGCGACGAGCGTGAGGTGCTTGAGGCAGAACCTTCCCGTGCGGGCGAGAATACCCTGAGTCTCGACCAGGGCCTCTTCGCTCTTCGCCACGACCGCGTGCCTCTTCGTCGCCGGCCGCGGCTTATTCGCCGCCTCGCGCTCCGCGAGGAAACGGTCGACGTCGGCGAGCTGTCCTTTCGCCCACGCGTTCGACGGATCGGCGTCGAGCACGTTCGCCAGCGCCGCCCGCGCCGAATCGCAGTTCGCCGGCGAGAGGCGAAGGAGAATGACCTGCGCGTTCGTGATGAGCTGCTCGATGCGTCCCGTGCGCTCCCGCTTCTCGATCGCGTCCAGCACGGCGGCCGCTTCCCTGTCGCCCGGGTCGCGCGCGAGCTCCTTGCGCGCGTATTCGCGGGCGCCGCTCACGTTGCCTTGCCCGAGTTGGCTCTTGGCCATCATGACGAGCGCATCCGGGTCGTTGGGCCTCATGCCGAGATACGTCGAAAGGATGGGGATCGCCTGCGAGAAGTCCCCGCCCTCGAGCGAGCCCTTTGCCTGTTCGAGGAGCTGCCTCGAGAGCGCGCCTTCGATGCGGGTGGCCTTGTCCCTCGCCCATGAGGCCTGCGGATCCTGGCTGAGGCCTCGCAGGTAGAGCTCCCGCGCGTAGTCGAGCCGCCCCTCGTGCTCGTACAACTGGGCGAGCTGCCAGATGGCGGAGGTGAACTCCGGGTTCTTCGCGAGCGTCTCCTTGAGGAGCGATTCCGCGGTCTGCTGGTCGCCGCGGGCGAGCGCCTTCTGCGCCTCGATGAAAAGGCTCTCCGCCTCGCTCGGCGCCGCGGTCTGGCCGCGCGCGAGCGGCGGCGCGAGAAGTGTCACCACGACGAGGGTGGCAAATAAGTAGACGGATAGCTTCATTTTTCCCTCCAAAATCCCCGATTGCGCAAGTACCGTTCCAGATGGGTCCGTAATTCGTCGATGAGGGGCTAACTTACCATGCCGCAAGTATATGGTTGAATTGAGCGCCGGGCTTCTGCTAGAATCGCGGTCGTTAATCTGAGGGGGTATGATGCAGCCATATCGCCAGGTCTTCTGGAATATTCATTACTACTATATTTTCTACGCACTTGCGGCGGTCGCCACGGTCATATTCCTCATCGGTCTCTACCGCCGCTGGACGCTCTACCGGAGCGGTTGGGTCGAGCATCGCGACCCCGGGTTCGACTGGGCGAGCGTTGTGCGACGCGTTTTCATCAATACGTCAATCTTCAAGGGAGACACCCTCGGCGGGGCGACCCACATGTTCATCATGTGGGGGTTCGTTCTCCTCTTCGTCGGCACCGCGCTCTCGACGATCGACCACTGGCTCATTCACTATCTCAAGGGGGATCTCTACCTCGGGTACGCATTCGTGCTCGACATGGCCGGCGCGGCGCTCATCACCGGTGTGGTTCTCGCGTACCTTCGGCGCTGGTTCTTCAAGCGCGCGAAGATGGTCACGGTGACGCGAGACCACGTAGTGCTCGTGCTTCTTCTCGTGATCTCGATCACGGGCTTCCTGGTCGAGGGCATGAGGCTCCGCGCGCAGACCCTCCCGTGGCATGAGCCGTCGCCATTCGGGCAGTGGATCGCCGCGGCGTCGGGGCTCTCCGTTCCAGGGGCGCTCCTCGCGCACAAGATCTGGTGGTGGATCCATTCGTTTCTGAGCCTCTTTTTCATCGCGTACTTTCCCTTCTCGAAATTCATCCACGTCTTCGCGGCTCCCGTCGACATCAGCCTCGACGCGATGCGCTTCAACTCGTTTCTCACGGTCGAGGAG
>JBGPBA010000107.1:0-5096 GCA_041481005.1 Candidatus Krumholzibacteriia bacterium
ATGCAGAGGTTCCGCATCCGGACCACCGTGCCGTTCTCGTCCTTCTTGATCGCCTTCTGCGGGCACACGTTGAGGCACAGCGCCTCGGCGCAATGCCTGCAGTGGAGCGGCAGCGTCGCTTTCTCGCGCACGCCGCCGTGCTTCAGGAGCCCCTGCCCGTGGTGGCCGGCGGCGCACGCGGCGGCGCAGGAACGGCACCCGGTGCAGAGGTTCATATTAATGTATACGCGCTTCTCCATGGCTCTCACTTCTCGCTTTGTCTCGTCAGGCGCACGGCGATCGGGCCGAGAACGACGTCGCCGTTTCGTCCGTTCAGGCGCCACGGGAACAGCTTCCGCACGGCCGGAAAATGGATCGTCGCCGCGACGGTCCTGCCCGCGAGCTTCCCCGTCACGACGACGGGCAAGACGAGCTCGACCTGTTCGGCGGCGACGCCGACCCGGTCGCCCTTCTCGAGGCCGAACTCGGCGGCGATCTCCTTCGACACGAAGAGCTTCGGGTCGGGACACGTCTGATGCGACCAGTAGAGGTTGCGGCTCACCGATCCGTCGGCGACGTGCACCGCCTCGCTCCACGGGATGAGAGTGATCGGGGCCGCCCCGAGCTCTTCCATCGCGCCCGTGTACTCCGCCCATTCCTCGACCATCCCGTCCACCGACGCCCTCCGCTCGGTCCGGCGCCTCGGCGTGGTCTCGGAGCCGAGCTCCCCGCCCATTTCCCGCGCGACGGCCGTGAGGAAGAACGCGTCGGTGACCGAGCCGGAGATGGGCGGCATGACGTCGACCCGGACGAGATCCTCGCCGAACGCCGGGGAAACGGTCCCCCGTTTCTCCATGAGCGCCGCCGCCGGGATCACGACGTTCGCGCGCTCGGCGGTCTGGTTCCAGAAGAGCTGGGTCGTCACGGTGAATTTCTTTTCCCGCATCGCCTTCTCGATCGGCGCGGCGGGATACGCGGAGAACAGGTCGAACCCGAGAATCACGAGCGCCTTGAGCTCCTGGTCGGCGAGCTTCCGGAGGCACGGGCTCTCGCCGGCCGCGGAGAGCACCGAGTAGATTCCCCACGTATTCTGCTGAACGAACTGCGGGATGAACAGGCGGTCGCCGGGGCAGAGGTTCGTGAGCGCCTCGGCGAAGGACGCCGTCAGGGCCGGCGCGCCGATCCGCGCGAATATGTTTGAAACGTAGGTGGTCACCTTCGCCGCGCCGAGCATCGAGCTGGCGGCGGCGGCGATCGTCTCATGGGAGACGCCGCCGACGCGCTCGATCTCCTTCCAGTCGATGCCCTGGATGATCTTCTTGAGCTCGGGGACGAGCGGCGCGTTCGTCTTGTCGGCGGCCGCCTTGAGAAGCCCGGCGACGACCGCCGTCTCCCCGCCCGCCTTGCACCTGAGATGCCTGTTCGCGAACCATGCGGTATGGCTTATCTCCGGGCTCACGACGATGACCTCGCTCCCCCGCGAGGCGTACTTGCCCGGGGTGACGAGCTTCGCCGTGCACGGGTGCTCGGTGAAGGAGTCGCCGATGAGAAGCGACACGACGCGGTCTCCCGCGGGCTTCGGCCCGGCGGGCCTGACGCCCGAGAAGTCGCGCTCGAGGTACGCGCGAAACATCGGCATGTCGTCCGGGGCGAAGAGGGCGATATTGTTCGTCCCGATCACGTCGCGGGCGAGCGCGAGCGCAAGCGCCGCCTCCTCGTTCGTGAGGTTTTCGCCGATGAGGACGCCGATGCTCCCGCCTCCATGCTCCCGCTTGATCGCGGCGAGGCTCTTCGCCGTCTCGCGCACCGCGGCGGTGAGGCTCGTCCGCTCGCCGAGGACGAACGCGTAGTTCACACGCTTCGGGTGCGTGAGAAACTCGGCGACGCCGTTCCCGCGGGCGCAGAGGCTTCCCCCGTACTTCGATCCCTTCTCCTCGTCCCAATCGACCGAGAGGAGCGAGGCGTTCGTGAAGATCGGGGACCGCTCGCCGCCGCGCAAGATGAGCGGGCACGCGAGCGAGCACAACGAGCAGTTTGCCTTCAGTTCCTTCATATCGTAGATCTCGCCGGGCGGCCGCCGTCGAGGCCCTTCCTCGCCGGAGCGGCCGCGCCGCCGCGAAACGCTCTCAGCCGAACACGTTCGGAACGTGCTTTATCTTGTCGTAGCACATGTCGGGGCCGTCGACGCAGAGGTAATAGTGCCCGACGTTGCAGCGGGCGCACTTCCCCATGCCGCACGACATCTTGCGATTCATGGAGAGATAGATCTGCGGCGGCGTGTATCCGACTTCGAGGAGCTTCAGCGTCACGAACTTGAGCATGATCTCGGGACCGCACGAGATCGCGATCGAATTCTCGAGGTTGATGTCGAGCTTGTCGAGGAGCGTCGTCACGAGGCCGACCCGCCCGGACCAGTTCGGGGCCGGCACGTCGATCGTATGTGTGAAATCGACGTTCCGGGCCGCCTTTCCCCATTCGTCGTACTGGCGGCGAAAGCAGAGCTCCTCGGGCATCCGCGCCCCGTATTTGATCGAGATTCTCTTGTACTTCGCGGGCTCGTCCAGCAGCGTGTAAATGAGCGTGCGAAGGGGCGCGAGCCCCACGCCGCCGCCTACGATGAGGACCTCTTTGCCCGCCATCTTGTCGATCGGGTAGCCCTTGCCGAACGGGCCCCTGAGCCCCACCTCGGCGCCGGGCTTGAGCGCGTGGAGCGCCTCCGTCACCGAGCCGGTGCGCAGAATTGTGATCTCCATCTTCTCCGTCTCGCGGGGATCGGAGCTCGGGGTGAATGGGGCCTCGCCGACTCCGGGCACCGTGAGCTGCATGAACTGCCCCGACTTGAACTTGATCGGCCGCGCCGGCGCGAGAACGAAGGTCTTGATCGTCGGCGTCTCGGTGATGACGTCCTCGACGAGCGTATCGATCGGATAGTATGGATTGTTCATTCCCGCCTACTCTTTCCGGCTCCCGGCCTTGTCCTTGATGCGCCTGAAGGCGTCCCGCATGTCGATGCTCGCCGAGCAGACGTCGATACAGCGGCCGCACCCGGTGCAGTAGATCGCCCCGTGGCTCAGGACGAGGTAGTCGTATTTATGGTAGTAGCGATGCTTCACCCTGTCGATGAGGCGCGCGCGCGGGTTGAGCATGCCCGCCATCCGCGAGTAGCCCGTCACCTGGCAGGAATCCATCGCCGATATTCTCTGGAAATGCCCTCCGTCGGCCGCCTGGTCGTACAGGAGGAAGCAGTAGCAGGTCGGGCATATGTTCGTGCAGCCGCCGCACTCGATGCAGTGGGCGCAGATGTCCTCCCAGATCTCGTCGGTCAAGGCCCCGCGGACGATCGGCGGGAGCGTATCGGTCTTCGGGTACGCGGCGTTTTGCGTTTCGAGCCGCCGCACGAGGGCGGCGCGCGACTGCCCGCGCTCCCTCACGTGCTGATCCTGCGCCCCGGCGAAAAGGTCCCGATTGTTCCCGACGATCTTCTCCCCGACCTCCGTGCCGGGCTCGACGACGTAGCCGCCCCTCACCTTCGCGACGCTGAGATCGAATCCCCGCTCGGGCCACGGCTTGTTGCCCAGCAGCGTGCAGAAGCAGCTCTTCCCGCACTCGGTGCAGTCGGCGCCGACGACGACCATCTTGTCGCGCCTGATCTTGTAGAAGGCGTCGGCGAACTCGCCTTCGATCTGCACCTTGTCGATGAGCGCCATGGCGAGAATGTCGCAGCCGCGGGCGCCGACGATGAAGGTCTTCGGGAAGCTCGCCTCGTCCGGCATGTCGTCGCCGTCGGTGGATGGATACTCCGCCACGGGGTACCGCAGAAGCTGCGCGATCGCCTTGAGCGGCTCGACCGTCCGGTAGCCGTCGAAGGTCGTGCCTTCGGGCAGCGGGAACGTATCGACGCGCTCGAGACGAAGCTTCTCCGTCTCGGCGTTGCGGACGGGCACGTACAGCTCGCCCTCTCCGGAAAGCTTCTTGAGGAGCCTCTCAAAATTGGTCGCGTCGATATAATACATGTGCACCAGGAAAGACAAGTCGACCACCGGAGCGAACTCTTCTCTCACGCATCCGCATGCGATGCTCCGAGTGGCCCATTCCAAGCGAAAGAAACAAGGGGAAATTATCTATGAAAATGGCGAAGTGTCAAGATGTTTTTCGATCTTCGAGGCGGGGGGTGCCGGTCGAAAATGGCGGACGGACGGGATTTTCAGGCTCCCCCGGGCGGCGCCCCGATGGGGCGGTTCATTTTTTCCCGAGAAGCTCCTCGACGGCGAGCCTCATCCGGTCCCCGCGAACGCTCTTGTAGCGGATCTTCCCTTGCTTGTCGAGAAGGAAGGTCGCCGGAATGCCCGTCACGGCGTAGCGGCGGGCGAGCTCGCTCTGCCATCCTTTTCCGTCGTAGATCTGCGGCCAGGGTATCGCGTTCGATTTCGTGAAGGCCTCGAACTGCGCCTTGTCGGAATCGAGGGAAATGCCGATGATCTCGAACCCCTTCTTGTGAAGCTCGTCGTAAACCTTGATCACGTTCGGCATCTCCATCTTGCACGGCATGCACCAGGCGGCCCAGAAATCGAGGAGGACGACCTTGCCTCGATAATCGGCGAGCCTGATCTTCTTGCCCTGCGTCGACACGGCGGCGAGCTCGATCGCCGGGTCGCCGACCTTGAGCTTCCGCAGAATGGAGATGCGGGCGAGATCGTTGCCGGCCGCCTGCGTTATCTGCTGGTCGCCGGTGGTCCCGGCCTTGACGACCTCCTTGAGAACCGCCTCGGCCTTGTCGTAATCGTCGAGGGCCATGTAGGTCGTTCCGGCGAGGTATCGCGCCTGGAGGAGATCCTTCGGATCCTTCTTGACCGGATCGCGGAAATACGTCTCGAGCTCGCGCGCGGCGCCGTCGTACTTGCCGACGCTCATGTAGACCCCGGCGAGGTACATATGGGCCTTCGCACCCTCCGGCGTGTTGGGGTATTTCTTGCTGAAATCGAGCAGCATCTGCTCGGCCACGCCGACGTACTGCTCGGGCTGCGTCGTGTACGCTTTCGCCCGCAGGTCGGTCACGGTCTGCTTGAGCTCGCGCGCCGCGTCGCCCTGGGCGAACGCCCGGGCGCCGAGCGCGAGCA
>JBGPBA010000108.1:0-5092 GCA_041481005.1 Candidatus Krumholzibacteriia bacterium
GCTCGTCCTCGAAGGCCGCATCGAAATGGAGCCCCGTGTAGGCGAGGAGCTCCCGAACGGTCGCCCGCAGCCGGTCGGGCTCGGCATTGATAATGACGCACTCGAGTCCCTCGACCAACCTCTCGAGCCCGTTCCTTTTTCTCCGGGCGAGGACGCGCGCCGTCTCTCGTTTTAGATATTTATCGCTGTTCCGGAAATTGTAGGTGTGGGGGAAGGCGAGACTGCACCCGGGACAGTCGGTTTCGTGCGTGACCTCATAAACCTTCTTGCAGTTCTTGCATACGAGAAGCGACATGGAGAAGAGTCTAACGGAGCCCCCCTCGCTCATCAAAGGTTAATTTATAAGAGATACCAAAAAGGGCTTGACCCTGCGATTTCAATAGATTAGGCTACAATGTACGGGGAAAATGGGCCGGGCGGCGGTGCGCGATCTTATAAGCCATTAAAAAATAGTCGGTTGCACTCAGGACGAAGGGATCGAGCATGCTTGAGATCAGAACCCACGGCCGCGGCGGCCAGGGTGCGGTGGTCGCCTCCGAAATCCTCGCCGATGCGTTCTTCCACGAGAAGAAATTCGTCCAGGCATTCCCCGCATTCGGCGTGGAGCGCCGGGGCGCCCCCGTGGTCGCGTTCACGCGCGTCTCCGACGGCGAAATTCGGGAGCGCTGCGAGATCTACGAGCCGGACCACCTCATCGTCCTCGACCCCGTTCTCATCGACACGGTCAACATCACCGCCGGCCTCAAGGAGGGCGGCTGGATCGTGATCAATACGAACCGCGACATGACGGGGAGCCCGTTCCTCAAGAGATATCGCATCGCGACGGTCGACGCGAACACGATCGCCCTTAAGCACGGCCTCGGATCGCGCTCGGCCCCCATCGTGAACACGTCGATCATCGGCGCGTTCGCCGGCGCGACGAAGCTCGTCGGCCTCGAGGCGGTTCTCGAGGCGGTCCGGGAGTTCGTGCCGGTGCGGAAGGAGAACAACATCAAGGCCACCGAGGAGGCATACAAGAGCGTCGTGATCGTTCCGAGATGATGAGGGTCCCGCCCCGCGCGCGACGGGGGGGGTCGACCCGAAGGAACGCAACGGCTGGAGGATTCATGGGCGAGAAGATCACCTTTAAGACCTACCGTGAGATGCCGCTCTGCGCCATGTCGATCGCGGACATGACGTACAACCACACCGGCTCGTGGCGGAACGTGCGGCCGTACTACGATTTCAAAACCTCGCCGTGCAGGCTCGGCTGTCCGACCGCCGAGAACATCCAACGCTACATCTTTCTCATCACCGAGCGCAGATATGAAGATGCGTTCCGCGCGCTCATCGAGTCGAATCCGATGCCGTCGGTGACCGGGCGCGTCTGTTTCCACCCGTGCATGGAGAAGTGCACGCGCAAGGACTACGACCAGGCGATCAATATCCCCGCGATCGAGCGCGGGATCGGCGACATGGGGCTCGACAATCCGGGCTGGATGCCGAAGGCCCGGGCGAATCGCACGGAGAAGATCGCGGTCGTCGGCGGAGGGCCCGCGGGCCTCTCGTGCGCCTATTACCTCGCGCAGCGCGGCTACCCGGTGACGATCTTCGAGGCCGAGAGCGCCCTCGGGGGCGTGCTCCGCTGGGGCATCCCCGAGTACCGGCTTCCGAACAATCTCCTCGACCGCGTCATCGCTTCGATCCTCGACTCGGGACCGATCGGGGTCAAGACCGCTACCGCGCTCGGCAGGGACGTTTCGCTCGAGGATCTCCGGAAGAATTTCAGCGCCGTGTTCATCGGCACGGGCCTCTCGAAGAGCAAGCCGATGGGCGTGAAGAGCGAGGAAGGGCGCGGGGTCGATCACGGCCTCGCCTTCCTGCGTAAGGTGAACGCGGGGGAGAAGGTGAAGCCCGGCAAGAAGGTCGCCGTCATCGGCGGCGGCAACACGGCGATGGATGTCGCCCGATGCGCGCGGCGCGCGGGCGCCGAGGTCACGGTCGTCTACCGCCGCACGATGAACGAGATGCCGGCGATCAAGGACGAGATCGAGGAGGCCGAGAAGGAAGGGGTGTTCTTCCATTTCCTCGCGGCCCCGAAGAGCATTGCGCGGAAGGGGAAAGGCCCGATCACCGTCGAGTTCCAGCAGATGAAGCTCGGCGAGCCCGACGAGTCGGGGCGGCGCCGCCCGGTGCCCGACGGCGACAAGACCTTTACGATGGACGTCGACACGATGTACACGGCCATCGGCGAGGAAGGGGACGTGACCTGCGTCGACGAGGGCGTAGCCTGCGAATGGAGTCTCATCAAGACGACGGGCGAATGGGGCGAGACGAGCGCGCGCGGCGTTTTCGCCGGCGGCGACGTCGTCACGGGCGCCGCGAGCGTCGTCGAGGCGATCGGAGCGGGGCGCAAAGCCGCCGAGCGGATCGACCGCATGATCAGCGGCGCTCCCGAACCCGCCGCCGAGGAGCCGACCACGATCGGCATCGAGAACATCAATACCGCATATTTCACGAAGACGAAGCGCATCCTGGTCCCGCGCATCCCGGTCGAGGAGGCGCTCGAAGGATACCGGGAGATCCACACGGGCTTCGACCGCGAGCGGCTCCACGCCGAGGCGGATCGCTGCTTCTCATGCGGGGTCTGCAATTTCTGCGACAACTGCTGGGTCTACTGCCCGGATGTCGCGGTCAAGCGGCTCGAGAACGAGTACGAGTTCGACTACGACTACTGCAAGGGCTGCCTCGTCTGCGTGGTCGAGTGCCCGCGCGATGCCATCTCGACGCTGGAGGAGGGAAAATGAAGAAGGTCATCATGGGGAACCACGCCGTGAGCTACGGCGTGCGCGCCTCGGACGTCAAGGTCATCTCCGCCTACCCGATCACCCCGCAGACGCAGATCGTGGAACTTCTCTCGGAGATGTGCGCGAAAGGCGAGCTCAACGCGAAGTTCATCGCGGTCGAATCGGAGCACAGCGCCTTGACCGCCTGCGTCGGCGCCTCGGCGGCGGGCTCGCGGACCTTCACCGCCACCTCCTCGCAGGGGCTTTTGCTCATGCACGAGATCATCCATTGGGCCGCGGGGGCGCGCCTTCCGATCGTGCTGGCCAACGTCAACCGGGCCGTCGGCCCGCCGTGGAGCATCTGGACCGATCAGAATGACTCCCTCTCCCAGCGCGACACCGGCTGGCTCCAGATCTATTGCGAGAGCAACCAGGAGACGCAGGACACGATCGTCCAGGCGTTCAAGATCGCCGAAACAGTGAAGCTCCCCGTCATGCTCGTCCTCGATGCGTTTTTCCTCTCGCACACGTTCGAGATCGTCGACATCCTCGAGCCGGAGGACGTGCGGCCGTTTCTGCCGCCGTACAATCCGGAGATCAAGGTCGACGTTGAGGATCCGCACTCTTTCGGCAACCTCGCGAGCCCCGGAGAGTACTTCGAGCTGCGATACATGATGGAGAAGGCGATGGAAGCCTCCCGCGAGGTCATCCGCGAGGTCGACCGCGAGTTCGAGAAGCGTTTCGGACGGGGCTACGGGATCGTGAAGCCCTACCGCTGCGAGGACGCCGACTACATCCTGGTCACCTCGGGCACCGTCGCCTCGACGGCGCGGGCGGTTATCGACGAGATGCGCGCCGAAGGGATCAAGATCGGCTCGCTCAAGATCCGGGTGTTTCGGCCGTTCCCCTTCGAGGAGGTGTTCGAGCATCTCTCGAAGGCGAAGCGGGTCGCCGTCATCGACCGCAATATCTCATTCGGCCACCACGGCATCTTCTATCAGGAAGTGAAGAGCGCCCTCTACGGGCGCACGAGCGTTCCGATCATCGGGTACATCGCGGGGCTCGGCGGGCGCGACATCAACTGGATAGGAGTCAAGACATGAAAGCGGCAAAGATCCCGATGCCCGAGCTCATGACCTCGGGGCACCTCGCCTGCCAGGGCTGCGGCGCGACGCAGGCGATGCGGTACGCCCTGAAGGCGCTCGGGCCGAAGACGGCGCTCGTCATCCCGGCGTGCTGCTGGTCGGTCATCGACGGGCCGTTTCCCCATTCGTCGCTCAAGGTCCCCATTTTCCATACGGCTTTCGAGGCGGCCGCCTCGACGGCCTCCGGGCTCAAGGCCGGGCTCGAGATGCGGGGCGACACGGAGACGGTCGTCCTCGCGTGGGCGGGGGACGGCGGGACCTTCGACATCGGCATCCAGGCGCTCTCAGGCGCCGCCGAGCGCAACGAGGACATACTCTATTGCTGCTACGACAACGAGGCGTATATGAACACGGGCATCCAGCGGAGCTCCTCGACCCCGGTCGGGGCCTGGACGACGACCACCCCCGTGCCGCACTACAAGAAACGCCCGAAGAAGAAAATGATCGAGATACTCGCGGCTCACTCGATCCCCTACATCGCGACGGCGTCCGTTGCCTATCCGCTCGACCTGATCGAGAAGTTCAAGAAAGCGCGCGACATCAAGGGGACGCGCTTCATCCACGTCTTCGCGCCCTGCCCGACGGGGTGGAAGCTGGCGCCTGAGCTCTCGGTCGCGATGGCGCGGCAGGCGGTGACCTGCAAGGTATTCCCGCTCGTCGAGGTCACCGACAGCGGCAGGACGTGGAAGGTTTGGAAGGACTTCGAGCCGACCCCGTTCAAGGACTACATGATGGCCCAGGGAAGGTTCAGGCATCTGACCGAGGTCGAGCTCGCCGAGCTCGAAGAGGAGGTCGAGCGGAACTGGCAGTACCTCCTCGCGAAGGAGAGGACCTCCGTCGTTCCGGGCCTCGAGGCCGATTGAAAGCTTCCCTTTCGCACCTTGTGAAACCCCCGGTTTCCCCGCGAGGGCCGGGGGTTTCTCATTCAACCTCATAACTTCTTTCATTTCAAACAAATAGAGTGAGCCGGGGCGCACATTCTGCAATCTCTTCTCTCATATTGAAATCCCTGACGCGTGGGGCCCGGGACGCCCCACCTGCGTAACTACGTGTCGCTCGTGCAGCTGCGAAAAATGTGGAAAATGGTATGACTCTCGCGAATGGATTGCGGCGGGCGCGAGGGGCCGTCCTCGGCCCGCGAACGGGAGAAAAGACACATGACGAAGCCGTCCCTCAACGAAC
>JBGPBA010000109.1:0-5078 GCA_041481005.1 Candidatus Krumholzibacteriia bacterium
GACGGCGCACGTGGAGTACTCGACGGTGAACCGTCACTATGCGCACGTGGACTGCCCGGGGCACGCGGACTATGTGAAGAACATGATCACGGGTGCGGCGCAGATGGACGGGGCGATATTGGTGGTGAGCGCGGCCGATGGGCCGATGCCGCAGACGCGGGAGCATATTCTGCTGGCGCGGCAGGTGGGAGTGCCGTACATCGTGGTGTTTTTGAACAAGGTCGATCTGGTTGACGATCCGGAGCTGTTGGACCTGGTGGAGCTCGAGTGCCGGGAGCTTTTGAAAGAGTACCAGTTTCCGGGGGACGAGATACCGTTCGTTCGGGGGAGCGCGTGGAAGGCGCTGGCGTCCGAGGATGCGGACGGCCCCGATGCGAAGTGCATATGGGATTTGATGAACGCGATAGATACCTACATCCCGATGCCGAAGCGGGAAGTGGAGAAGCCGTTCCTGATGCCCGTGGAGGACGTGTTCTCGATCACGGGCAGAGGCACCGTGGGCACGGGGCGCGTGGAGCGCGGGAAGGTGCACGTGGGGGATAAGGTGGAGATCGTGGGGATCAAGGACACGCGGGAGACGGTGGTGACGGGCGTGGAGATGTTCCGCAAGATGCTCGACGAGGGGATGGCGGGAGACAACGTGGGGCTGCTGCTGCGGGGCATTGAGAAAGAGATGCTGGAGCGCGGGATGGTGGTGGCGGCACCGAAGAGCGTGACACCGCATCGGAAGTTCAAGGGGAAGGTGTACGTGCTGAAGAAAGAGGAGGGCGGACGGCATACGCCGTTCTTCAACGGCTACCGGCCGCAGTTCTACTTCAGGACCACCGACGTGACGGGCGTGGCCACGCTGCAAGAGGGACGCGAAATGGTCATGCCGGGCGACGACGCCGAGCTCTCAATCGAGCTCATCACACCCATCGCTATGGAAAAAGAGCTTCGGTTCGCGATTCGCGAGGGCGGCCGCACCGTCGGCGCAGGAATCGTAACCGACATTATCGAGTAAGCGGTTCGCTGCGGATGGAGGTTGCCCGTTGGACGGACAGAAAATACGGATCAGACTCAAGGCGTATGAGCACTCGGTGCTCGACCGCAGCGCCGAGGAGATCGTCAAGACCGCGCGGAGGACCGGCGCCGAAGTGTCGGGACCGATTCCGCTCCCGACGAAGCGCACGGTCTACACGGTGCTGCGTTCGCCCCACGTGAACAAGAAATCGCGCGAACAGTTCGAGATACGCGTCCACAAGAGACTCATCTACTTGACCAACGTGACCCCCAAAGCGGTGGACGCGCTTCAGAAGCTCGATCTCCCGGCCGGCGTCGACATCGAGATCAAGGTTTGAACGTGGAGGACGAGATGCAAGGGTTGCTCGGCAGAAAAGTGGGCATGACGCAGATCTTCGACAAGGACGGGATGATGATTCCGGTTTCGGTCATCCAGGCGGGCCCGTGCCCGGTCGTCCAAGTGAAGACGGCGAAAAAGGACGGGTACAACGCGGTTCAGCTCGCGTTCGGCGACGCGCGGGTGACGCGTTCCAACCTCCCGACGTTGGGGCATTTCAAGAAGGCGGGGCTCCCGCTGTACAAGCACCTGCAGGAGTTCCGCGTCGAGAACCCCGACGAGTACAAGCCCGGGCAGTTGATCGACATCGGGATCTTCAAGGAGGTCGAGAAGGTCACCGTCGTCGGGACGACGAAGGGGCGCGGCTTCGCCGGGGTCGTGAAGCGCTACAAGTTCAAAGGCGGCCCGAAGACCCACGGCTCCAAGTCGCACGCCGTCGTCGGTTCGGTGGGAAGCTCCGCGTACCCGTCGCGCGTGTTCAAGGGCAAGCGGATGCCCGGCCATATGGGCAACGTCCGTCAGTCGACTCGGAACCTGAAGGTTGTCGAGGTCGACGTGGAGAACAATCTCATCATGGTAAGGGGCGCCGTGCCCGGCGCGATCAATTCGATCGTGCGGGTGGTGGCGGCCTCGTGAAGGACGAAGATCGAGGAATAACCATGGCGACTGCAAAACTGTACGATTTCAGCGGCACCTTCAAGGGCACCCTCGACCTGCCCGAAACGCTCTTCGGCGTTCCGGTCAACAAGGCGGTGCTCTACGACGCCGTTCGCCAGTTCCTGGCGAACCAGCGCTCCGGAACGGCCAAAGCGAAGGGACGGAGCGAGGTCAACTACAGCACGAAGAAACCGTGGAAGCAGAAAGGGACCGGCCGCGCCCGCGCGGGCATGCGGAGCTCCCCGATCTGGCGGCACGGCGGCGTCGTGTTCGGTCCGAAGCAGCGCGACTACCGGTACTACATGCCGCGCAAGATGAGGCGTCTCGCGCTCAAGTCGGCCTTGAGCGACAAGGGACTCAACGAGGGGGTCTTCCTCGTCGAGGGGGTCGCCGCCGACAAGCCGAAGACGAAGCCGTTCGCGGCGTTCCTCGCCGCGGCGGGGCTCAAGGGCAAGCGCGTTCTCTTCGTCACCGACGCGTGGAACGATCCCGTGTATCGGTCGACGAGGAACATCCCGGGCGTCGAGATGGCGCTCGGCCGCAACCTGAACGCGTACGGCGTGCTCCGTGCCGAGGTCGTTCTCTTCACGAGGGAAGGGCTCTCCTCCCTCGAGGGGGTGTTCGCGCGATGAAGGACTGGACGCAGATTATCCTGAAGCCGGTGATCACCGAGCGTACGAACGCCCTCAAGGAGCAGAGCAACAAGTTCGTGTTCGAGGTTCACCCGAAGGCCAACAAGCGCGAGATCAAAGAGGCCGTCGAGAAGCTGTTCAACGTGACGGTCAAGGACGTGCATACGGCGGTCATGCGGGGCAAGCCGAAGGTCACCTTCATGCGGGGCGGGCGGTTCCCCGGGAAGCGCCCCGACCGGAAAAAGGCGATCGTTCGGCTCGCCGAGGGCCAGAACATAGACATATTCGATCAGGTCTAAGCGCAGGGGCCGCGCATCGGCCCCGCGGGCGCCCGCGCCCGCACGGGAGACGCGAGAGGCAGCGGAAAGAGGAATCGACCGATGGCTATCAAGAAATTCAAACCGAAGACGCCGGGGCTGCGGTTCAAGACAATGATCGACTACTCGGTGCTCACCAAGACGGCGCCCGAGAAGTCGCTCCTCGAGGTGAAGCGTCGCACCGGCGGCCGCAACAACGACGGGCACATCACGATGCGCCACATCGGCGGCGGCCACAAGCAGAAGTACCGCATCGTCGACTTCAGGCGGAATAAGCTCGGGATCGCGGGAAAGGTCGCCTCGCTCGAGTACGACCCGAACCGCTCGGCGTTCATCTCGCTCCTCGTGTACAGCGACGGCGAGAAGCGCTACATCCTCGCGCCGCACGGGATCAAGGTCGGCGACGCGCTCGTCGCGGGGCCGGAGGCCGATATCCGCCCGGGCAACGCGCTCCCGATGGAGAAGATCCCGACGGGCCTCTTCATTCACAACATCGAGCTCGTCGCGGGGAAGGGCGGCCAGATGGCGCGCAGCGCCGGCTCGTACGCCCAGCTCATGGCGAAGGAGGGCAACTTCGTTCTCCTGCGCCTGCCGAGCGGCGAGATCCGCAAGGTCCGCAAGGAGTGCTACGCGACGATCGGCCAGGTCAGCAACATCGACCACGAGAACGTCTCGATCGGCAAGGCGGGGCGGTCGCGCTGGATGGGGATCCGGCCGAGCGTCCGCGGCGTCGCGATGAACCCGGTCGACCACCCGATGGGGGGCGGCGAAGGGAAATCGAGCGGCGGCCGGCATCCGACGACCCCGTGGGGCAAGCCGACGAAGGGCTACAAGACGCGGAATCGGAAAAAGCTTTCGGGTAAATATATCGTCCACAGGAGGAAGAAGTAACGGTTTCCGAGCCGCCCCGACGGCCGTCGCCGGTGATCGCGGCGGGCGCGGAGGCGAACGACACGGTATGGAGGTTAGATGACCAGATCGCTGAAAAAAGGCCCCTTTATCGACGCGAAGCTTCTCGCGAGGATCGAGAAACTGAATGACACGGGAGACAAGAAGGTCATGAAAACCTGGGCGCGGCGGTCGACTATTTCTCCCGAGTTCGTGGGGCATACCCTGGCGATACACAACGGGAACAAATTCATACCGGTATTCATCACGGAGAATATGGTGGGTCACAAGCTCGGCGAGTTCGTTCCGACGAGGACCTACCGCGGTCATCCGGGCAAGAAGTAATTGAAGGAGCGGAGGTAGGCTGACATGGAAGCACGCGCAATCCTGCGCCACGTGAGGGTCTCACCGCAGAAGGCGAAGATCATCGCCGATCTCGTGCGCGGGAAATCGGTGGAGCAGGCGCTTGAGATTCTCAAATTCTCCAAGCGCATAGCGGCGCGGCCGATCGGGAAGACGGTCTCGTCCGCGATGCACAACCTCGCGAACATGATGGAGCATTCGGTCGAACCCTCCGAAATGACACTGAAGACCATCCGCATCAACGAGGGCAAGACGATGTATCGCATCAGGGCGCGGGCGCAGGGGCGCGCATATCGCATACGGAAAAGATCCAGCCACATCATCGTGGTCGTGGAACATGCGGGCGAAGAGCACGAGTAGCACAAGGAGGATGTATTGGGTCAGAAAACTAATCCCATAGGGTTGAGACTCGGCATCAACCGCGCCTGGGATTCCAAGTGGTTCGCGACGAAGAACTACGCCCATTGGCTCGAGGAAGATGTCATGATCCGGAAGTACATCAAGAAGCGCCTCGCGCGGGCCGGCGTCTCGAAGACCGAGATCGAGCGGCGCGGCGACAAGGTGCGGGTCCATATCCACACGGCGCGGCCGGGCATGGTTATCGGGCGCAAAGGCGCCGAGGTCGATTTCCTCAGCGAGGAGCTCGCGCACCTGACCGGGAAAGACGTTCAGATCGATATTCGCGAGGTCAAGCGCCCCGAGCTCAACGCCCAGCTCGTCGCTGAGCATATCGCCGGACAGATCGAGCAGCGGGTATCGTACCGCCGCGCCATGAAGAAGGCGATCGGTTCCGCCATGCGGATGGGAGCGCAGGGGATCAAGATCAAGAGCGGCGGCCGGCTCGGCGGCGCCGAGATGTCGCGCAACGAGGGCTACATGGAC
>JBGPBA010000110.1:0-5073 GCA_041481005.1 Candidatus Krumholzibacteriia bacterium
AGTGCTTGGGGCTGGACCTCCGCGTAGCAGCCCGTGACGATGATGAAGGAGTCGGGACGGCTCTTCCGGGCCCGGCGCACGGCGTTTCGGCACCGCGCGTCGCTTCGCCCCGTTACCGTGCAGGAATTGATGATGTGGAATTGCGCGCCGTCCTCGAAGCGGCGAAACTCCCAGCGCCGGCGCAGCAGCGCCTCCCTGATCCATTCGGATTCGAATTGGTTCAGCTTGCAGCCGATTGTGTGAATCGAGAAGGTTCTCTCCATGGCATTCGCGCGTCGGGCGGCGCTCACCCTGCCGCCGGAAACGGCGCGAGGGCGGGATGTCCCACCCTCGCCTTCGCCGGTACTCGTGCATTATCGCAAAGCCGTGCGGGCCGGTCGATGTTCTTCGACGCGCCCGCCGTTCATCTCATGCCTCATGCGGTCCTGAGGCGCGGGCTCACCCGTTGTCGGGCGTTCCGGAACCGGGTTCCGGCGCCGGAGGCGTCGAAGCGTCGATTTCTCCGCCCGGGGGTGCGCCCGGGCTTTCCTGCCCGGAACCGGGCTGACCGGAACTTTCCGGCTCGGCCTGCTCGCCCTCGTCCTCGAATGCCTCCTCGAGCTCGTAGTCGGGAGCCTCGGGGGCCCGTTCCTCGTCCGCCGGAGTCCGCGCCGGCCGCGGCTCTTCGACGATCTGCCGCTTGGGGAACCGACTCCTGAACTCCTCGACCTCTTCCTGGGAGCGTCCCTCGAGCCACGCGCTCACGCTGAGAACGATTCGCTTGTTCTGCGGATCGATCTTGATGACCTTGAGCGGTACGTCCATGCCGACATCGAAGTGCTCGGCCGGGCGCTTGAGGTTCTCGATTCCGAGGTGCGAGAGCGGGACGAAGCCTTCCACGTCGTCCTTGAGCTCGACGACGGCGCCGCGATCGAGGATGCGCGTGACCTTGCCGTTGACCTCTGTGCCGATCCCGTACTCTTTGGCGAGCTCGTTCCAGGGATTCTCGCGCGTCTGCTTCATGCCGAGGCTGATGCGTCTCTTGGCGCTGTCGATCTCGAGCACGACGACCTCGAGCTCGTCACCCTTGCGGACCGCCTCGGAGGGATGCCTCACGCGCTTCGCCCACGACATGTCCGAAATGTGGACGAGCCCGTCGATTCCGTCCTCGATCTCGACGAATGCGCCGAAATTGGTGAGGTTGCGGACTTTGCCTTTGAGCCTCGTCCCCGGGGGATACTTGTTCTCGAGCGCCTTCCACGGATCGGGCTCGAGCTGCTTGAGGCCGAGCGAGATCTTCTCGTGATCCTTGTCCACGTTGAGCACGATCGCCTCGACCGTGTCGCCGATCGCGACGACCTTCGAGGGGTGCTTCACGTGGCGGGTCCACGACATCTCGGAGATATGGATGAGACCCTCGATCCCCTTCTCGAGCTCGACGAACGCGCCGTAATCGGTGATCGAGACGACCTTGCCGCGGACCTTCGTGCCGACGGTATAGCGCTGATCGACCCCTTCCCACGGATACGGCGTGAGCTGCTTGAGCCCGAGCGAGATCCGCTCGCGCTCCCGGTCGAAGTCGAGGATCTTGATCTTGAGCTTATCGCCGATCGCGACGACTTCGGACGGATGGCTTACGCGCCCCCACGTGAGATCGGTGAGGTGCAAAAGCCCGTCGATCCCGCCAAGGTCGACGAAGGCACCGAAGTCGGTGATGTTCTTGACGACCCCTTCGCGGTCTTGTCCGACGGTGAGCTCGGCGAGGAGCTTCTTCTTCTTCTCGTCGCGCTCCTCTTCGAGCACGACGCGCCGCGAGACGACGATGTTACGTCTGCGCTTATTGAGCTTGATGATCTTGCAGTCGAGCTCATGATTGATGAGATCGTCGAGGTCGGGAACCTGCCGGAGCGCGATCTGCGAGCCCGGCAGAAACGCGTCGACCCCCATGAGCTTGACGACGAGGCCGCCCTTGATCCGATGGTCGACGATCGCTTTCATCGTGAGGCGCTTGTCGTACGCCTCCTTGATGTCGTCCCAGGCCTTGATGAAGTCGGCCTTCTCCTTCGAGAGGACGATGAGACCGTCCTGGTTCTCCATCTTCTCGAGGTAGACGTCGAAGATGTCGCCCTTCTGAACGTTCTCGACGTTCGAGAACTCGGCCCGCGGTATCGAGCCTTCGCTCTTGAAGCCGACGTTCAGGATGACCTCGTTGTCGGACACATCGTACACGGTGCCCTTGACGATGTTTCCTTCCTGGAGCTCCATGGCCTTTTGGTTGATGTCCTTGAGAACACCCTCCCAATCCTCGCTCTCCACGGTCTCGCCCGCGAGCTCGCTCGCTGCGACGGGCTCGAAGATGCTGAGGTACGCACGCTTCGGAGCCGCCTTGACGTCACCACCCTTCTCAATCGATTTTTCCCCGGACTCGATCCGGGGCTCCTTCAATTCGCCACGATTTTCTTCCAGCATTGATCAATCTCCCCTTTCATAATGGAATTTGAACAGACCTATATCATAGGGGCTTACGGAGGATGGCGCAAGGGGTTTTTCTCCGAGCGGCCTCCATTCGTGAGGCTTCAAACTCGAGAGAGACGTTCGCGGAAAAAGACGAGCCGGGAACGTTCACGGAGACGATTGCAGACGCTATTCCGTCGGCTCGCACGAGATGTCTTCGAGCCGCGCGATGATCTCGTCGATGATCCAATCGGGGGTCGATGTGCCCGTCGTGAGGCCGACGCGCTCCACGCCGGCGAACCAGGCGGAATCGATCTCGGCGGCCGTCTCGACGAACTTCGCCGGCACTCCGGCGTCGACGCACATCTGGTAAAGGCCGTTCGTGTTCGAGCTGTTTCGCCCGCCGACGACGAGCATGATGTCGACGCGCTTCGCGAGCGCGAGCGTCGCGTCGCGTCGCGCCTCGGTGGCCTGGCAGATCGTGTCGTGAACGCGGACGTCCGTGACCTTCTTCTCGAGCACCTCGATGATCCGGTCCGCCTCTTCTCTCGAGAAGGTCGTCTGGATGACGACCCCGGCGCGTTCGAGAGGCTCGAGCGCTTCGGCCTCCGCCTTCGTCTTCACGATGATGAGGTCGTCTCCGGCGTGACCGGCGATGCTCTTTACCTCGGGGTGTTCGCGGTCTCCGATGATGATCGCCCGGCGCGCCCCCTCGACGAACTGCTTCACGAAATGCTGACTGCGCTGCACGAATGGGCAGGTCGCGTCCAGCACCCGGATGCCGCGCCGCTGCGCCTCCCGAATGAGATCGGGGTGGACGCCGTGCGCGCGGAGTACCAGGGTCGCGCCCGGCGGCACCTCGTCGAGAGAGGCGACCGGCCTGATCCCCTTGGCTTTGAGGCGCGCGACCTCGGGGGGATTGTGAATGATGTCGCCGAGGGTGTAAATCAGTCCGCCGGGAAGCTCGGTCCCGCGCTCGATGAGGCGCATTGCGCGCTTCACGCCGAAACAGTACCCAGCATGAGGCGAGCGAATAATCTCAAGCCGATGCTTCATCCTTGAGCATCCTCAACGCGCTGCGAACCATGTCGGTGAGAACCTGGTAGTCCCGCTTGCGGTCATCGGTCACGGAGCCCTTCGGCACGCGGATCGGAGCCCCGATGCGGACCTCGAGCTTCCTTCGCCTCAGGAAGCAGTCTCCGAGATGATTCGATCCCGTGACGCAGACGGGAATGACGCTCACGCCGCTATTGATCGCCGTGAACCCGAGGCCGGCCTTGAGCGGTGCGATCTCGCCGTTCCGCGAGCGCGTGCCCTCGGGAAACATGAGTATCGAGTCGCCCCGCGCGAGAAGCTCGAGCACGAGCTTCATCGTCTTGAGCTCGATCTCGTCCCGGTCGACGGGAATCGCGTGGTACGCGCGGATGAGCCGGCCGAAGAGCGCATTTTGAAAGAGCTCCTTCTTCGCGAGAAAATAGACCTCGCGGTCGAGCGACCCGCCCACGGCGAGCGGGTCGGCGTACGAGACGTGATTGCTCGCAAAGATGAAGTTCTCGCGGTAGCAAAGGTTCTCGCGGCCGAAGATCCGGAGTCCGAAGAGGAGCTCGAAGACGCCCCGCACGCCGGCGTGCGAGGCCGCGTAGTATCGCCGCATCCGCGCGTAGGGGTCGCCCTCGTCCATGACGAGCCCCGCGATGCGCTCCGCCTCGCGCCTGGCGGCGGCTTCGACGAGCCCGACCTGCTCGTCGATCGTGATGCTCGACGTGTCGATGAGCATCGAGCCGGGCGGGCGGACGAGCGGGCTCACCTCGCGACTCGAATCGATCCTATCGCGCTCGACGATGTTCTTTTCAATCTCGGCGAGACCCTGGTCGATCCCCATCGTATGAAGCTGCGCCTGCCGACGTCGCGCCCGGGTGGCGACGTCCGCGGCGAGGAAAACCTTCACGTGCGCGTGGGGAAAAACGGCGGAGCCGGTGTCGCGCCCCTCCGCCACGACCCCTCCCCTCGCTCCGATCCTTCTCTGGAGTCTCACCATCGCGGAGCGAACCCCCTCATGGCGGCTGACGGGGGAGACGGCGTCCGAGACCTCGGGTGTTCGGATCTCCCGCTCGATGTTCTGACCGTCGAGGAACCAGGCCGGCGGACCGTCGCCGATTCGCAAGTCGAGGTCGACGCCGGTGGCGACCTCGGAGACGCGCTCGGCGTCGTCCGGATCGACGCCGCGTCCGAGGACCGCGTAGGTCACGGCCCGGTACATGGCGCCCGTATCGAGGTAGCTGAACTCGAGGCGCTCGGCCAGGAGCGAAGCCGTCGTGCTCTTGCCCGAGCCCGCCGGACCGTCGATGGTGACGATGAGGCTCCTCAGAACGAGTTCTGTGCGATCAGTGATATTCATAAGACGGCAGTCGACAGCCTGTCCGGCGCGGACTGCGCCCGACCGCTAAATGAGCTCCTTCAAGGCCTCGATGAACTTCCGGTTCTCGTACGGGCTTCCGATCGTGACGCGGAAGGTCTCCTCGCCGAGCCCGAACGGCTTCATGGGCCGAACGATGATGCCCCGGTCCATGAGGTTCTCGACGAGGTCTCGGGGATGGCAGGCGCACAGCGGTCGGGAAGCCTGAACATAATAACGCGCCA
>JBGPBA010000111.1:0-5051 GCA_041481005.1 Candidatus Krumholzibacteriia bacterium
ATGACGGGCTCGGGGAAATGCTCCAGGTCGTCTCCGAGGCGGGGGAGGAGCTCCCCCGGCGCGCGGCCGCGCGGCTCCCCGGCCGGCGAGCGTTCCGTCCTCTTGTCTCGTTTCCCCTGCTTGATCGCGCTCATCCTCTCTTCCGTTTCGCGCCGCTCGCGACACGTTCATTGCCGCGCACGCGCGTGCGCTTCTTCCCGGCCTTCGTGCGGCGGGCGGCGTCCCGGTATTCAGTCGGGGTCGAGCTTTCGATCTTCTTGAATATTCGGACGAACGATTCCACGTTCCGGTACCCGATCCTGTATGAAATCTCGTTGATCGTGAGCTCGGTGCCCCTGAGGAGCTCCTTCGCCTTCTCGATCTTCGCGCCCAGGCGAAATTCATTGAATCCGATGCCCGCCCGCTCGCCGAAGATCCTGCTCAGGTACTTCGGGCTCATGCAGACGATCGACGCGGCGTCCTCGAGGCCGACCTTCTTGTGATAGTTCTTCTTCACGAACTCCTTGACCCGCTCGATCTTCCCGGGGATGTCGTCGATGCCGGCCCGGGCGCCATTGCATCGGGCCAATACGAGCCGCTCGACGACGCCCCTCGCCTTGTCGATGTCGACCGGCTTCTCGAGAAAATCGTCGGCGTTTCCCTTCAACGCGGCGATCGCGACCTCCTTGGAGCCGTAGCCCGTCAGGATGATCACGCCGAGGTCGGGCTCCATCCGCTTGACCTCTTTCAGCACGTCGGTGCCGCGTTGCCCCGGGAGCATCACGTCGAGAATGACGAGATCGATCTCGTGCGGCTTGCGCAAAATGCCGAGAGCCTCGGCCCCGCTTCGGGCCTCGATGATCCGGTAATCATCGAAGGCCGAAGCGAACTCCTCTCGAAACGTTTCGTCGTCGTCGACGAGCAGAATGGTATATGGCATCCTGGACCTTTTGGGAGAGATGAACCCGTGAGAAGAAACGCCGCAGAGACATTTTTATTATACGCGATTCGACCGCACTGTCTATGAATTAATAGTGATCTCTCAATATTGTGTCTCGCGCCTCGGGAGAGGGCGCCGCGGGTCTCAAGGCCGCTCGCGCGCCGGGAAGACAGTTTGATAATTGCCTCGGACCAAGGGGTATTATCCAATATAGACGGCAAGGAAGCCGGAGAGAGGCGGTTTGAATATGCGAGCAAGAGCGTTTCAACTTATTGCCATAACTACAATTATGGGCGGTTTTATCTTCTTTTCGGGAGCATTGAAGGCAGGGGTGAACATGGGGAAGACGACTGAAAGCGGGCGGGTCGCGACCTTCGCGGGAGGATGTTTCTGGTGCACGGAGGCGGACTTCGAGAAAGTGCCCGGGGTGACGAAAGTGGTTTCGGGATATACGGGGGGAACCGCCCCGAATCCGACGTACCAGCAGGTCTGCTCGGGAAAGACGGGGCACGTCGAGGCGATCCAGGTGTACTACGACCCGGCGAAGGTGCGGTACGAGGACCTGCTCATGGTATTCTGGGAGCATGTCGATCCCATGGATGCATTCGGCCAGTTCGCCGATCGCGGCCCCCAGTACCGGAGCGCGATCTTCTACCACGATGAAGACCAGAGGCGTCTCGCGGAGCAGTCGAAGGCGGCGCTCGCGAAGTCGGGGATTTTCGAGAAGCCGATCGTCACGGAAATTCGGGCCTTCGAGAAGTTCTATCCCGCCGAGGATTATCACCAGGATTACTACAAGACGTGCTCGATCCAGTATCAGATGTACCGGGCGGGTTCCGGGCGCGACCGTTTCTTGAAGGGCATCTGGGGGGATGGGAAGAAGACGTTCCCCGCGATGAAGGAGGAGGGCGTGAAAAAAAGCGATGCGGGCGCCGGACAGGGAGCGTCGGGGAGCTACTCGAAGCCCGATGAGACGACGTTGAAGCAGAAGCTCGAGCCCCTGCAGTACAGCGTGACACAGCAGTGCGGGACGGAGCCGCCCTTCGCGAATGCGTTCTGGAACAACCATCGCCAGGGGATCTACGTCGACGTCGTGTCGGGCGAGCCGCTTTTCAGCTCCCTCGACAAGTTCGATTCGGGCACGGGGTGGCCGAGCTTCACGAAGCCTCTCGACCCGAATAACGTCGTCAAGCGCGAGGACAAAAGCCTCTTCACGGAGCGCACCGAAGTGCGGAGCAAGCACGGCGATTCCCACCTCGGTCATGTGTTCGCCGACGGTCCGCAGCCGACGGGGCTGCGCTACTGCATCAACTCGGCGTCGCTCCGGTTCATCCCGAAAGAGGATTTGGTCAAAGAAGGGTATGGCGAGTATCTGAAGCTCTTCGAGCGAAAGTGAGCAATAACGAAGGCACGCACGGGGGCCGGATCCGGTGGAGACGGAGCGCGTGACCGGGTCGGGCCGTCGAGCGGAGATCAGGAAATGAGCTTGTGGAAGAGCTGTGTTCTGCTCTCGACACCGAGCTTGCGATAGATCTTCCAAAGGTGATTCTTGACTGTCTTGTCGCTGATGCCGAGCTCGCCCGATATTTCCTTGTTGTTCTTGCCCCCGAGAAGCTGAGTGAGGATCTCGTTTTCCCTGCGCGACAGCGCGGCGCCGCATCGTTTCGTTTCGATGTTCGAAAGCATGCGGCGAACGTCGAAGCTCCCCTTGCGTTCCCCGGGGAGGGTGTCGACGACCGAGTTCAACTGATCGATCGCGCGTGAGTTGTCGAGCACGTTCGAGCAGATAGCCATCATGGATTTGAAGATCACTCTCTGGAAGGCGCCCATTCGAGCGAGGATCGTCTGCTCGATCTCATCGGTGAGGACGAGGGGGGAGCCGTTGACCCCGGCGGGTCGTCGATCCAGCTCTTTCAGCTCGCGCCTGATCTTTTCGAGCTTCAGCGGGAGACCGTCGGTCGGCGCCGAGGCCTGCGAGCATGCGATCTCCTGAACGAGCCGTTCCAATCTGGAAATGATGTCTTCCGCTTCATGGAACTCCGGCGCCCGCGGATCGACGCGCCCCGAAACGTCCGGTTCGGCGGGCGAGGACGGGACTTCTCGTCTCGGCGCCGCCGTGCCGCGGTCCGCGCGTGCGCCGTGCTTATTGCCTCTATCATACATGGCAGTATCCTTCCATCTACTTGTCCACAACGTAGCTTGCCCGCTTCTTTTTCTTCGGGCCATCCACGTGTCGCGGGATCATCTGCTTGAGCCAGTGAACATGTTCGGCGTGCTTGATGCACACGCCGGCGTTTTCCGCAAATATCTGGAGCGCGTGGAGATCCTCACCGTCATATGTGATCTGCGAGGACTGACTCGTGATGTTGATGACGCCGACGAGCCCCTCCCGCACGAAGATGGGAACGACCATCGTCGACACGAGGGACGGATCGTTGAATGTGAGATCCGGGTAATTCCTGGAATCGCCGGGATTGCTGAGGAGGATCGACTCCCCGTGAGCGGCCGCCCATCCGGCGATTCCCTCCCCGACCTTCTGCCGCATGTCGAGCATCTTCGTGTCGTACTGGCCGCATACGGAGCGAACGACCAGTTCGTTGTTCTCCTCGTCGACCAACATGAGCGATGCCCGATGGCATGCGAAGGTCTCGGCGCACACTCTCGTGATGCTCTGAAAAATGCTCTGGAGATGGTTTTCCGTGCTCATGATGCGGCTGATGCTTGAGAGGGCGTACAAGCGCGCGGTGTGCTGCTGCATGCGGCCTTGGTAATCCTCCTTGAATTGCTGCAATTTCTTATGCATGCGGAGGACGTCCCGCTGCTGCTGCGTCAGGTAACCGACGAACGCGAGGACCGTCAACGAAAGACCGACGACGAGGACGAAGTCCGTCTTGACCCACGGCCAAAACCTGACGATTTCTTCGGTCAGGAGCGGCGGTATCGAAGTGGCGAGTCCGATGGTGGTGATGATCAGCACGCCCGCGAGGAGGAACCAGTTCCGCCAGGTGCGGCGGTACAGGGCGTTTCTCTCGCGGATCGCGAAGTCCTTTTCCGCCGGCGTTTCACTTCTGTCTTCGGACTGGGATGCTTTCATGCTTCATTTCCTTTCATGAACGCTGAAGTGAACGCGAATGTATTCGACACGGTCGCGAAGGCGATGAGCTTCTTCATGATTCACCGCCCTCGTGTACTGTTTGAGACCGGACCGCTCGACGCACCCGACGCCTTCCGTCTGAATTCCCCATCGCTGCGTTCCGATCTCATGCGATTCTGAACAATCCGGGTCCAGTGGAGCAGCGATGCAGGCATCGGGGAATTGCTCGTCTGGGGTAACCTGCGCAGCAACCGAGGTGCCACCATTGCACCGCGGGCCGATGGGAGCAAAGTCCACCGTCCTGATTCCCTCGAATGAACGCCGACTGCATTGCCCACGAATCCTCATCGGCGTGGACTTCCGCGCAGGGGTGCTCATAAAGAAATTGGAACACGAGACGACGCGCGCCGAAGGGGCGTGGGCTCGAGCGTCCCTGCGCAACGCGTTGCCCCGCCCGCGAATAGGGTGAAATACCTATATCGACGGTCGTCGTATCGGCCCGCGGGTTCCGAATCTTCTCCCATTTTCATCTGCGGGGTCGCTGCGTCCGTTCGGAACGGCGGGCTTCGCAACCGTTAACGTTCATCGATTTCCGGTGATATCGTGCCGGCGGTGCAGAGGACGGGAGAGGCATACGGCCGCGCGGCAGCGCGTTTGATGCCGGGTTTCTTTCATGGGCCGATGCCCGGCGGTCCGCCGTTATCGCGTCGGCTCGAAGCCTGGGCGTGAGCGATGACTGAAATTGAATGTGTGAAAAAAGTTGGTAGGGAGGGGGTGGATTGATGCGTCGCGGGGACTCCCCGACTGGCGATGTGTCGTGCAATCTGGGAAAAAATTGGTCACTCGAACGCGGCGAGCCTGGGTACTTCTTCGTCGGCGGAGTCGACCGCGTCATTGCAGAGGAGCTTAATGATGGTTTCGAAGAGTTTCCCGCGCCGATTTGTCCAGCGGAAATCGATCTCGCTGAGGAGCAGCGGCAAATTGCCGAACGAAACGCCGCGACGCTTCATCAATCGTTCCTTCGCGTAGGGCCAGAAC
>JBGPBA010000112.1:0-5049 GCA_041481005.1 Candidatus Krumholzibacteriia bacterium
CCCCATGTGCTCGACGAAATGAGCGAGGCCGATCTGGTCGTCGTCCTCGAGAACGGAGCCCGCGTTGACCGCGAGCATGAGAGAGGCGCGCTTCTCGGGGTTGCGGTTGACCCGGATGTAGTAGCGCAGGCCGTTGTCCAGGGTCCCCACGGTGATCGCCGGGTCCATTGGAATCGGCGCGCCGAGACGCGTCGCGCGGGCACTCGTCCGGCGGGCGTCCGCTCCGAGCGCGGGCGGCGACGCCGCGCAAACGGCGATCGCGAGCACGAGAATCACCGAGAGAATAGCGAGATGGGAACGATTCATTCGGGCCTCCTTGTTCGCGGAACCGGACAGCCACACCCCGCTCACGGGAAGAGCGGCGGATGCTTTTTGTGAAAGTCAGTCGCGTCCTGATACGCCTTGGCGACCGCGAGCAGCGGCGCCTCGCCGAAAAGCCTCCCCATGAAGGTGATGCTTCGCGGCCTCCCTTTGTCGTCGAAGCCGTTCGGCAGAACGACGCATGGGTGCCCGGTGAGATTCGTGAGGAGAAGGTTGTTCCCGCCGAAGGACGGGGCGAGGTACACGTCGACGTTGAGCTTCTGCATCTCCTGGATGATGAGGTAGCGCACCCGGTTCGCCTGAATGTACTCGACCGCGGGGATCAAGCGCGACGCGCGGAAGACGTTCGGCCAGGCGTCCCTCGTCTGGCGCACCATGAGCGAGTCTCTGCCGGAGCGCGTGAGATCGTCGAACGCCGCGGCCGCCTCCGCCGAGAGAATGAAGCCGATCGCCTGGACCGAATCATTCGGCAGCTCGATGGGAATGAGGTTGGCGCCGAGCTCGCGAAGCTTGGCGAGGCTCGTGGAATCGTTCGCGTGGTTCGAGTATTTCGCGTCGAAGAGCGCCTTCACGTATCCGATCCGGAGCTTCGAGAGATCGACCTTCGGATTGTAATTGAATGGAGCATCGATGACCGTCTGGTCGATGCCGTCCGCTCCACGGATCGTGTTCAGCACGATGGCACAGTCCTCGACGGTCCGGCAGATCGGGCCGATCTTGTCCATCGACCAGGAGAGCGCCATGGCCCCCGCGCGGCTCACCCTGCCGAAGGTTGGCCGGAGCCCGGTCGTTCCGCAGCGCGTCGACGGGGAGACGATGGAGCCCCACGTCTCGGTGCCGATGCTGAAGGCGACGAGCCCCGCCGCCGTCGCGGCGGCCGGCCCCGCCGAAGAGCCGCTCGAGCCTTGCTCGGGGTCCCAGGGGTTCTTCGTCGTTCCGCCGTACCACACGTCCCCCCACGCGAGCGCCCCGAGAGTCAGCTTGGCGACGAGGACCGCGCCCGCATCGTCGAGCTTCCCGATCACCGTTGCGTTCTCGTCGATCACCTGATCCTTGTAGGGCATAGCGCCCCACGTCGTCTTGTATCCCTTGACGGCGAGGAGGTCCTTGGCGCCGTACGGAATCCCATGGAGGAGACCCCGGTATTTTCCCTTCGCGATCTCGTCGTCTGCGCGCCGCGCCTGCTCGAGCGCGCGTTCCTCGGTGAGCGTGACGACGCATTGAAGCTTCGGCCCGTATTTCTTGAGACGAGCGAGGTACATTCTCGTGAGCTCGGTCGAGGTGACCTTGCGCGCGCGGATGAGCTCGGCGAGGTCGCGCACCGGCCAGTACGCGAGCTCCTCGAGACTGTCCGGGCGCGCGAGCTTCCGCGCGGGGCTCACGACGAACTTCCTCTCGACCGTTTCGAGCTTCATGCCCACGGGGATCGGATTGAACTGGAGCGCGGGGGGCACCGAGTTGTCGAGCGTGATCGCCCGCATCGAGAGATACCCTTCGAGGTTGTCCACCAGGTCCTGGAGCATGGAATCGCGCTCGATGGGCGTGAACGCAAGGCCTATGAGCTTCTCCGCGGCCGCGACCTCCTCCTTCGTTATGACGGGCTTGTCGCCGCCCGCGGCCGCGACACCGCAGAACAGAGATAGAATCACCGCGAGCATCACGAGCGTACCGAGATTGCGCATCGCGTCCTCCTTATTCCTTGCACGGACCGCTCTCGTTCGCCCACATTTTCATGGGGTACAGATACCGGCCCGGCGGCCTCGGACATCCTGTCCCGGGTTCAGGGTTCATATCATAAAACAACCGGGACGAGCCGCAAAGCCAATTGCCTTTGGCCCGGTTGTGGTGAAAGGTGTTATGCCATGAGGGGCACTCCGCGCTCGAAGCCCAGAGAGAGCTCGGATGCGCGTACCACGTCGTGCACACCGCGGTCCATCCCGACTGCACGAAGTAGCTGTGGCAGATCTCGTTGTCGTTGGAGTCGTCCCGGATGCGGATGGCGTCGCCCTTGACCCGCTCGAAGGCGCAGCCCGCAATGTAATTGCAGCCGCTGTGGTGCGCGAGGTAGACCCCGATGATCGGCAGGGGGCCCGCGCTCGAGCTGTCGGGCGGGATCGTATCCTGAGGAAAGTCGCCCGTGTTTGCGTTGGCGCAGTTGATGAAGGTGCAGTCGCCGATGACGTTTCGACGGGAGTTGACGAGATCGATCACGGCCCACGAGAAGTGCCGCCCGGGTTGCGCCTCATTCCCGATGTCCCGCATGACGCAATCGGTGATCGTGTTGGAACCGTTCCAGCCAGATTAGTCGCCGGCGCTTCCGAGAAACCAGATGGCGCCCGCGGTGTAGCCTTCGACGGATATTCGCCTGAAATGGAGATTCGTCGGGCGCCCGGCGGATGCCGCAAGCACGAAAAAGGTCGTGTCCGCGTCTCCCTGGCGAAAGGAGGCGTACGTGGAGTCGGGATAGGATTCGAAGGTCGTATTGTATTCGGCGTTCCAATACTCCCAAATAACCGATTGGCCGTCGTAGGGTCCCTCGTCGCCCCGTATCCTGATGATAACGTCCGAGGCGGGGCGCGCTTCCACGAGAATATCCTGCGCTCTTCGCAGCGTTGCGACGGGCGCCTCTTCGCTCCCGGCGTTCGCGTCGTTCCCGCGAGGCGAAATATAAATGTAAAACGGCGCGGGCGAGATCGCGAGCATGGGGGCCCCGCCGCACGAGGTCCACGGCGGAGTCGAAGAGGTATTCCCGCAGCCGGCGAGCGCAGCGACGGCAAGGAGCAGCGTCGAGGCCAATACATTCCGCACGTTCAGCCGCCAATCTCGGGGCGCCCGCGCTTCCGCGCCTCGACGGGGCACGTGCGCGCTGTGCCCCGCCCGCCCGCAGGCGCATCTCGGGCTCATGGTACGACGACCTCGCAGAAGAGGCTCGAGTGGTCCACTTCCGTAATGCGCGGCTCGAGGCCGAGCCGCTCCGCGAGCGCCTTGAATTCTTCCGCGGTCACCGTCGTCGCGCGAAACCCGTCCGTGCAGACGATGACGCCGTCGCGCGTCGCCTCGTGATCGATCGGCCCGATGAGCCCGCGCGCCGACTGGATCTCGAACCATTCGAGCCTTTCCTCCCAGAAGCCCGCGGCGTAGCTCGAGAAAAGGACCTTCCCGCCGGACCGCGTCACCCGGAGGGCCTCCTTGAAAAGCTCGGACCGATCGACGTGAAAAGCCGAGATCCCATTCTGGATGCAGAGTGTAAGATCGAATGCGCGATCGGCGAAGGCCATCGAGGCCGCGTCCATCGCGGCGAGAAGCGGCGTCCGCGCGCCGCCGACGTATTCGCGCGCCATGCGTAGGCTCGAGATAGAGGTGTCGATGCCGACGGTCGTGCGCGCCCGATCCACGAGCCGCGCGAGCACCCTGCCGTACCCGCACCCGAGCTCGAGGACTCTCATTCGAGGGGAAACTCTTTCGAGAACGAAGTCGATCTCCGCCTCGAGGTACGCCTTCGTTCGCGGAGGCGCGAGATCGTAGACGGCCCGCAGGCGCTCGGCGGCCAGATTTTCGTCATAGTAGCCGTTCATCGGATGCCCGGCGAGAACGCGCCGGTCGAAACGCGCCGGTCGCTCATCGGTCGCGTCGTGGGGACGGCGCTCAGCAATGCTCGTCCCAGTATTGGTTCGCCCGCTGGATGTATATGTCGGTGAAATTCGGGACCGGGGCGAGCGGCTTCTCGAGCTCGGCGGCGGTCTCCTTCGACAGCTTCCAATTCTGCGCGACTTCCTTGCCCGCCTTCCGGAGAAGCGCCTTGTACGCCTCGATAAACGGCTGCAGGCTCGGCTCCTTGCTCGTCAGGAGCGACCCCGCGCTCCGGTACATCTCCGCGATGACCTCGGAGTGCGTGTTCCTCGCGACTCGCCTGAAGTAGAGGCGGAGCACCTGGAAATGGCTCTGCTCGGGGAACCCGCAGTTCGAGATGACGATCATCTTCCGCAGCTTCCGAAACCTCTGCGGGTGGCGGCATTCGCCCTGCTCGTCCTTCTCGATGTGCGGATCGGCCATCGGAATGAGTCTGTCGAGAAACATCTTCATGATCCCGCTCACGTTGTCCACGTAGAGCGGCGTCGCGAGCCCGAGGATATCCGTTGAGAGGACCTTGGGCAGGAGCTCATCCATGTCGTCTCTCTGGACGCATTCGCCCGGCTTCTTCATCCAGCATGAGTAGCAGCCGGTGCACGAGCCGATCTGCTTCCCGGCGAGGAAGACGTTCTCGACCTCGGCGCCGCCCTCCGCGGCGCCCTTCATGAACTCCTGCACCATGACGTGCGTGTTGCCGCGCTCCGCCTTGGGGCTGCCGTTGAATATGGTGATCTTCATGACGGCCGATTCGACCTCCCGTGTCTTCAGGCGCTGCGGGGGACGTCGCGCGCCCACCTTGCTGTCGCAGGATAGCTAACGCTGCGGTGGTCGCGCGACGCCCCCGCTCACAACTCGCCGCGCCGATGGACCGCCGGCTACTTCAGCGCGTACGAATAGCCCAGCGTGAACGCAACCCCGCCCGTATTGTTGCTGCCGTCTTCCGCCGTGTTCTTCTGGATGTTCGTCAGCCCGTACGAGAAATGGGCGTCGAGAACGACGTTGCCCGGGCCGAACGGGGTCTCGATGCCGAGCCCTCCACCCACCCCAAAGTTCCAGTGGTTGATGTCGCTCTTGATGTCAGTATCGGCGTCGAAATCG
>JBGPBA010000113.1:0-5049 GCA_041481005.1 Candidatus Krumholzibacteriia bacterium
GACGCGTTTCGGCAGGCTCTCCATGACGAGGTGCTCGAGGTAGTCCTTCGCGCTCGCGTACGGCTGCGGGATGGGGAACCGGGGGAGCAGCTGCTCGCCCTCGGGGAGCCGGAAATCGCACATCTCGGCGATGGCGAGGGTCGATTCGAGCGAACGCGGGTGCTCGGCGAAGAGCTCCCCCATCTGCTCGGGCGACTTGAAGTAGGTCTCGGGGTTCGACCGCAGCGCCCTCGCGGGATCGTCGAGCTCCTTGCCCGTCTGGAGGCACAGGAGCACGTCGTGCGCGCGGTGATCCTCCGCCTTGAGAAAATGGCAGTCGTTCGTGGCGACGGTCGGGAGCCCCGTGTCTGCCGCGAGCTTCGCGATCCGCGGGATGACGGCGAGCTCCTCGGGGATGCCGTGATTCTGCATCTCGAGGTAGAAGGCGCCCGGCCCGAATATCGAGACGAGCCGCTCGCAGAGCTCCGCCGCCTCTTTCCGCCGGTCGGCCAGGAGCAGCCGCGCGACCGCGCCCTGCAGACAGCCGCTCATCGCGACGAGCCCGCCGCGGTACCGCGCGAGGAGCTCGTAATCGACGCGGGGACGGTAGTAGAAGCCTTCGAGGTAGGCGATCGAGGAAAGCTTGATGAGGTTGCGGTAACCTTCCTCGTTTCGCACGAGGAGCGTGAGGTGATCGCTGCGCGACTGGCCGGGAACGCGTCCGCGCTCGGCGATGCCCCCTTCGGCGACGTACGTCTCCATCCCGATGATCGGCTTCACGCCGGCATCGACGGCGGCCTTGAAGAACGGGATCGCGCCGAAGAGGTTGCCGTGGTCGGTGAGGGCGACGGCGCTCATCCCCATTGTCTTCGCCGTTTCGGCGAGATCCTTCACCCTGATGGCGCCGTCGAGGAGGCTGTATTCGGAGTGATTGTGAAGGTGCACGAACCGGGGACCAGCCACTGCTCCCTCCCTCCCAAACGCGCTATTCTATCAGAATGGTATACTGCCCGGTGGTCTCGTTTCCCGCCCGGTCACCGAGGGCGACGGCGAGCCGCGCGGATCCGCGGCGGTGGGATGCCGGGATCGGAATCTCGAGCCTGCTGCGATACTCGTCCCATTCGCCGATACCGGGCTGCCCGTCGATCGTGACGACCACCGCGTCGGGATCGACCCCGCTTCCGTCCTCGCGCACCGGGATGGCGCAGAGCCGGCGTTTGAAAAAGCCGCTCCCGCCGCCCCTGCGCGAGTAGCCGACCCCCTTGAGCACGGGGGGACGCACGTCGCGGAAGACCGCGTAGACGCCGGGCCTGCGCAGATCGACCGCGCCCCCCTGCCGCCCCGGAACGCCGAGGCAGCGCCATCCGACCCTTCCCTGCCACTGATAGAGCCCGGCGCCGCGCGCACCCGAGAGTTCGACGCGGATCGGGTGGGTGACCCGATCGAGCGGAAAGTCGACGCTGAAGGCGGGCGCGAGCGGTTCGAGGCCCGCGTTGACCTTGCGCTGCCCCGGCGCCCCGTGAACGACGACCGTCGTCGGCCCGAGGGCGGACTGGGCGCCGAGCGAGACGACGACGCTGTCGGACGCGTGAAAGACCCCGGGCCGGTCCGACCGAAGCACGAGCGCGTAGAAGGCCTGCACTCGTGCGATCGGCGCCCCGCGGTAATCTCTCCCGCGCACCCTGAGCACGTTCACGCCGTCGACGAGCCGCTCGGCCGGTATGAACGCGATATGCTGCCGCGGGCCGACCTGAAAAACGCGGAGAGAATCGGCCCCGGAGGCGCCGACCAGCACGGACGGCGCCGACGCGAGGATCCGGGCCGGGGTGATCCGAGCGACGATCCCGTCCGAAACCGGGTCGAGTCGAAGGTCGCACGGAACGGTGTCCTGCCGGTCCCCGCTCTGGGGAAAGGCGAAATAGCGCTCGACCTCGGCGCCCTCATCGTCGATCGCCGTGAGGCGGTAGAGCTCCGTCGAATCGGGGCCGAGACGGGCCGCGACCCGGTCGCCCGCAGGCTCGAGCGGGATCCTGCGCCAGCTCTTTCCCCCGTCGGTCGAGGCGGCGAGCGCCGTTCTCACGCGCCCGCCGTCGGGATCGCCGGACCGAACGTTGAGCGTCCCCGCGCGCGCGTCGCGTTCGAACAGCTCGACGACGGGGTTCGCGTGGATGACGAAGGTGAAGTGTCCGCTCGCCTCGTTCCCGCGCGCGTCGCGCACGACGATTGCCGCCTCGTGCGGACCGTCGGCGAGGCGGATCACACGGGCGCTGTCGCTTCGCGCCGCGGACCCGACGATGCCGAGCCCTTCCCGGTTCTCCATGACGTTGCCCGGCTTTCTGAAGAGAAGCAGGTAGTGTCCCGGCGGAGACGTCCACACCTCGTCGTACTCGAGGACGACGTCGCCGATCTGCGCGTAGTCGAAGCGTTTGTTCGTCACGCGGTAGGAGGGGGCTCCGTCGATCGAGAGCGAAACATCGTAGGGGCCGAGCCGGTAGCCCCCGTGATCCTGCTTATCCCATGTCGACACGCCAAAGCCGAACGTTCCATCCAGCATCAGCGTGTCCCCGACCACGTAGCGGTTCTTGCCCGTGATATGAAAGCGCCTCGTGACCGGCACCGGGGAGCCGTTGACCAGGCTCCCCCAGGTCATCGGAACGACCTCGAGGCCCCCTAGAACGGGGGCGCCGACGTCCGGCACCTCGTACACGGAGGCGAGCGGATTGTACGGCTTGCCCGCCGCGTCGCGGAGCTCGTAATGGAGGTGGGGGTGCGGCGAGCCGCTCGTGCCCGTGTACGCGATGATCTCCCCCGCCTCGAAGCGCGGGCCGCCCGAGGCGATACTGATGTCGCACCAGTTCTTCCGATGCGCGATCCGCCACTCGTACGCGAGCGAATCGAGGGCGCGATTGAACGCATTCAGGTGCGCGTAGACCGCCTCGCTGCCGTCGGCGAGCCTGAGATAAACTGCTTTCCCGTACCCCTTCGAGGCCACCCGAAGCCGCGCCAGCTCGCACCGGTCGGCGGCATGGCAGGGGAGCCCGATTTGCCCGAAGGTTCTCAGATCGAGGCCGGCGTGGTAGTGCCCCTCCCGGTATTCGCCGAAGCTCGAGCTCAGCCTGCGCTCGGTGTCGAGCGGCCAGCGGTAGCGCTCCACCCCCCGTGCGGACGCCGCGAGGCAGAGAAAAAGGACGATGATGACGGCCTTCGCTTTCATGTCGCGTGGAACGTAACACCCGTCCCCAGCCCTGTCAACCGGCCTTTAAAAGAATTGCGCTCGGCGGGCCGACATGCTAATTTATACTAAATCTAGTCCGAAGTTCGCTTCATCCAAGGCTCTACCGGAAGAGGGAATACCCGTATGCTGAGGCAGTTGCGTAATAGCATGAAAACGGTTCTCTGGATCGTCGTCGCGACGTTCATCATTTCTATCTTCGCCATCTGGGGCATGGATCTGCGTACGCCGCAGCGTCGGGTGAGAGACCGCAACGTCGTCGGGAGCGTCGGCAAGGATCTCATTACGCAGCAGATGTACCAGGATATGATCAATCAGATGACGAACCAGATGAAGACGCAGAAGGGCGAGAACTACACTCCGAGCGACATGGAGCGGCGGCTCATCGACGATCAGGCCTGGGAAGCGACGATCGAGGGCAGCCTCATGCAGAACCAGATGCAGAAGCTCCAGCTCACCGTGTCCGACCAGGAGCTCGTCTCGTTCCTTCGCAAGAACCCGCATCCCTCTCTCCAAAACGTCTTCAAGACTCCCGAGGGAAAATTCGACTACCAGGCGTACCTCAAGGCGCTCTCCGATCCGAACGTCGACTGGACGGAGCTCGAGCGCTGGGGCCGCTCGGCGATCCCCAATATCAAGCTCCAGACCTACCTCTTCGCGCAGGTGCAGGTTCCCGAGAGCGAGGCGCTCGACCGGTTCAAGGACGAGAACGTCCAGTACAAGGCGCAGTACATCGAGGTTTCCTTCCCGGGATCGACCCAGCCGTACGAGCCGACGGAGGCCGAGATCAAGGCGCTCTACGACAAGCGGATCAATGATTTCAAGGAGCCCGCGATGCGGCGCGTGAGCGTGATCGAGATCGAGAAGAAGCCCTCGGCGACCGACGAGCGCGAGGTGTACGACCGCCTCGCCGCGCTCCGGGGAGACATCGTAAGCGGCAAGACCGATTTCGCGACGGCGGCGAAGGACAACTCCGACGACCAGACCACCGCCGAGAAGGGCGGAGACCTCGGTTTCCTCAAGCGGGGCGAGATGCCGTCCGCCTTCGACAGCATCGCTTTCTCGCTCAAGCCGGGCGAGGTCAGCAGGCCGGTCCGCACGCCGTACGGCTACCAACTCCTCCAGCTCGTCGAACGCAAGAAAGAGCGCGGCGTCGACCAGGTGCGCGCGCGGCACATTCTCCTGCGGGTCGAGCCGGGATACGACACGAGCGACTCGGTCTCAACGGTGGTCAAGAACGCCGCCGAGGCGATCCATAAGTTCGGTTTCGAGAAGGCGGCCGCCGATCTCCATCTCAAGTCATACCAGACCGCTCCCTTCCCCCAGGGTATGTTCATCAAGGACCTCGGCTACGTGCCGCGCATCGTGAGCTTCGCGTTCAACTACAAACCGGGGGACGTGAGCAGCACGATCGAGGGCGAATCGATCGTGTATTTCGTGAAGATCCTCGAAGCGATACCGGAGCGCGTGAAGCCTCTCGAGGAGGTTCGGCAGCAGCTCGTCGCCGAGATTCGCTCGGATCGGCAGCGGGACGCGGCGACTGCGAGCGCGCAGTCGATCCGCAAGGAAATCCTCTCGGGGGGCGACTTCACGGCGGCGGCGCGCTCGCACGGCCTCGCGGCGAAGGAGACCCCGCTCTTCAAGATGCGCGACGCGATCCCGGGCATCGGGACGAACACTCCCTTCGCGGTCGCTTGCGGGTACCTGCAAACCGGCGCGGTGAGCCCGCCCATCCCGGGCGAGGGCCGCGTATTTCTCATCAACGCCGTCCGATCCGCCGCCCTCGCCGTGCATAGCGCGAAAGGTCTTCGTCCCAAAGACCCATTGATGCAGTTCCA
>JBGPBA010000114.1:0-5036 GCA_041481005.1 Candidatus Krumholzibacteriia bacterium
CCGGATCACCGAGGGAAAGGGAGAGGAAAAAGACATCGAGATGCTCGAGTGGATGGGGAAGGGCATCATCGACGGATCGCTGTGCGCGCTCGGCGGTACCGCCCCCTACCCGGTGCTGAGCACGATCAAGTTTTTCCGCGACGAGTACATGGCGCACATCCGCGACAAGCGCTGCCCCGCCGGGGTCTGCAAGGCGCTCATCACGTACTCGGTGAACCCCGACAATTGCACGGGCTGCACCGCGTGCGCGAGGGTCTGTCCGACCGAGGCGGCCACCGGCGAGAAGAAGAAGGTCCACACGATCGACCTCGCGAAGTGCATCAAATGCGGCGCCTGCTACGACGCTTGCAAGTTCGACGCAATCGAGGTCACATAGATACGCCGCGCGCGGGTCGGCCCGCGCCGAGTCAGGACGACGAAGATGGCTGAGATGGTACGCCTCAAGATAGACGGACGGGAGATCGAAGCCCCGAAGGGGACGACGATCCTCGAAGCCGCGAAGGACGCGAACATTTACATCCCGAACCTCTGCAGCAACGAGGAGCTCGCCCCGTACGGATCGTGCCGCCTCTGCATGGTCGAGATCACTCACAAGAAACGCAAGCGCCTCGTGGTCGCGTGCATCTACGAGGTGGCCGAGGGGCTCGAGGTCGATACGAAGGCGGAAGGCGCGATCAACGTGCGGAAGCTTGCCATGCATCTGCTGCTTTCGCGCAATCCGACCCACCCCGAGATGAAGAAGCTCGCCGACGAGCTTGGGATCGGGCCGACGATGTTCCCCGTCCATTACAAGGGCTGCATCATGTGCGGGCAGTGCGTGCGGGTATGCCGTGAGGTGGTCGGCGTTTCGGCGATCGGCTTCAAGTTCAGGGGCCACACGAGGGAGATCGCGCCCCCCTTCGACGAGTCCCCGGGCGACTGCATCGCCTGCGGGTCGTGCCATTACGTGTGCCCCGTCGACTTTATCCCGATGGAGGAGCACGACGGCGTGCGCCGCATCTGGAAGACCGATTTCCCGATGGCGCGGTGCAAGAAATGCGGGCGGTACTTCGCCCCGATCAAGCAGCTCGAGCATTTTCGGAAGATCGCAAAGCTTCCGGAGGATACATTCGACAATTGCCCCGATTGCAGGGGCGTCAAGTAAGGACGAGGCATGCTGGAGATTCGGTTTCATGGACGCGGAGGGCAGGGAGCGGTGACGAGCGCGGAGCTCCTCGCCGTGGCGGTCATCAGCGAGGGGCGCTACGCCCAGAGCTTCCCGAGCTTCGGCCCCGAGCGGCGCTGCGCGCCGGTCGTCGCCTTTTCGCGGGTCGACGACAAGCCGCTCCGGACGCGGTTCGCCGTGTACGAGCCCGACGTCGTCATCGTTCTGGATCCGAGCCTCCTCAAGATCGCGAATCCCGCCCGGGGTGTGAAGAAGGGTGGGGTCATCATCATCAACACGGCGAAGAGTCCCGCGGAGATACGCGCCGAGTTCGGGCTCGAGGGCGTCCGGGTCGCAACGGTCGACGCGACGAAGATCGCCGTCGAGGAGCTCGGCCGCCCCATAACGAATACGACGATGCTCGGGGCGATGGTCAAGGTGACCGGCGTCATCAAGCCGGAGTCGATCGCGCATCCGCTCGAGCAGCGGTTCGGGCGGATCGCCGCGCGCAACCTGAAGTCGTTCCAGCGCGCCTACGTCGAGGTCAAGGAATAGGCGCCGCGGGCGCGTCTCGACGATACGGGCCCGGTTGACCCCGATCAACCGGGCATTTTTGTTACCGTTCCCGCTTGCGCGTATCGTATACTGTGGGCATGTGGAACGGACGACGGCCGTGCAGGGAGGTGAGCGGTGGCCCGGCGCAATGACCTGATGATCGGCGTCTCGGGGGTTCGCGGGATTGTCGGGAGCGGGATGAACCCCGAGACGGCTGTCCGGTTCACCGCGGCGTTCGCCGACCGCCTCGCGGGCGGGCTCGTCGTCGTCGGCCGCGATACGAGGCCGTCGGGGCCGCTCATCGCGACGGCCGTGTTCTCGACGCTCCAGTTCAAGGGGTTCACGGCGGTGGATCTCGGGATCGCCTCGACACCGACCGTCGAGATCATGGTGGACGAGCTCGGCGCCGCGGGCGGGATGATCATCACGGCGAGCCACAACGGGCCCGAGTGGAACGCGCTGAAGTTTCTCAACGGACGCGGCGAGTTCCTCACGGCCGAGGAGATGGACGAGGTCTCCCGGCGCGCCGCGGGCGGCCCTCACTTCGCCGCCCCATCCGGGTTCGGGCCGCTCATCGCCGACGAGACGGGGGACGCGGTCCACATCAGGAGGATCCTCGAGCTCGGCCGCATCGACCGCGACCGGATCGCCTCCCGCGGGCTCGCGGCCGTCGTCGACTGCGTGAACGGCGCCGGGAGCCGGATCCTGCCGGCGCTGCTCCGGAGCCTCGGCGTGCGCGTCGTGGAGCTCTTCACGAACGTCGACTCTCCGTTTCCCCACAATCCGGAGCCGTGCCCCGAGCACCTCGGCGAGCTGTCGAAGGCCGTCGCGCGGGAGCGCGCCGACATCGGCCTCGCGTGTGATCCCGACGCGGATAGACTCGTCCTCGTCGACGAGAAAGGGGTCGTATGCAGCGAGGAGCTCACCCTCGCCCTCGCCGCCGACTTCGTGCTCCGCGCCGAGAGTGGTCCGCTCGTGGCCAATCTCTCGACGAGCCGTCTCATCGACGACATCGGCGCCCGGCACGGGGTGCCCGTCCGCCGCTCGAAGGTGGGGGAGGCGCACGTCATCGCCCTCATGAGGGAAACGGGGGCGGCGATCGGCGGGGAGGGGAACGGCGGGGTCATGTATCCGCCGCTCCACCTCGGAAGGGACGCGATGGTCGGAGCGGCGCTCATCCTTCAGTCGCTCGCGGAGGACGGCGTCCCGCTCTCCGAGCGCGTCGCTTCGCTCCCGCAATATTTCATCGTGAAGGAAAAAGCGCCGTTTGACGGCGACCTGGCGAAGGTCAAGAAACGTCTCGAGGAGAAATTTATCGGGCGCCTCGACGCCCTCGATGGTATAAGAATTGATATGGAGAATGGATGGGTGCATCTGCGCGCGTCGAACACGGAGCCGGTGGTGAGGGTTATCGCCGAAGCCCGCTCTCCGGAGGAGGCGCGCAGCCTCGCAGCCGAGGTCCGGGCGCTCCTCGGATAGGATAGAGCGCCGGGGTCTCGAGCGGCGGATATACTGCGGGGAAGCTGTCCGGCAGGCATGGTCGAGTGAGGTGCTGAAATGTGCGGGATTATCGGATACATCGGAAAAAGCAACAACGTCGGGGAGATTCTCCTCGAGGGGCTTAAGAGGCTCGAGTATCGGGGGTATGATTCGGCGGGCATCGCGATTGTTCGTGACGGCGCGCTCGTGTGGGAGAAGACCGCCGGCAAGATTCACCAGCTCGAGGAGAAGCTCCAGGGCCTCGACCTGAGCGGGCACCTCGGCATTGCCCATACTCGGTGGGCGACGCACGGAGAGCCGAACCGCACGAACGCGCACCCGCACTTCGATTGCGCGAAGCGGATCGCCCTCATCCACAACGGGATCGTCGAGAACTACCAGGTTCTCAAGAAATCGCTCCAGGCCGAGGGGCATACCTTCATCACGGAAACCGATACCGAGACGCTCGCGCACCTCATCGAGAAGTACTACGACGGCTCGAACCTCGAGGCGGCCGTTCGGAAGGCGCTCGAGAAGGTCGAAGGCACGTACGGTCTTCTCGTCATCTCGTCGACCGAGCCGAACAAGCTCGTCGCGGCGCGGAACGGCTCGCCGATCGTCATGGGCATCGGCGAGGACGAGTACATCATCGCGAGCGACGTCGCCGCCATTCTCAAGCACACGCGGCAGGTCATCTACCTCGAGGATCACGAGATGATCGTCGCCACCCCCGATCATTTCACCACGATGACCGTCGACAACGAATACGTGAGCCACGACGTCCAGAACGTCGACTGGGACATCGAGATGATCGAAAAGGGCGGCCACGCGCACTTCATGCTGAAAGAGATCAACGAGCAGCCCGACACGATCATGAACGCCATGCGCGGCCGGCTCATTCCGGCGACGGGAGACGCCCGGCTCGGGGGCCTCGACATGACCGAGGAGGAGCTCCGGGGGGTGCGGCGCATGGTCCTCATCGGCTGCGGGACAAGCTGGCACGCGGCGCTCATAGGCGAGTACATGATCGAGGAGAAGGCGCGCATCCCGGTCGAGGTGGAGTACGCGAGCGAGTTTCGCTATCGCAATCCGATCATCGACGAAGGCACGGTTGTCTTCGCCATCAGCCAGTCGGGGGAGACGGTCGATACCCTCGCCGCCGTGCGCGAGGCGGAGAAGCGCGGGGCGCGCTGTCTCGGCATCTGCAACGTCGTTGGGAGCACGATCGCTCGTGAATCGCACGCCGGCGTCTACATCCACGCCGGTCCTGAGATCGGCGTCGCCTCGACGAAGGCCTTCACCTCGCAGATCACGGTGCTGAGCCTGCTCGCCCTCATCTTCGGGCGACTCAAGAGCATCTCCTCCGCCGAGGGACAGAAAATCGTTCGCGCGATGCTGGAAGTGCCGGGCCAGGTGGCGGAGATCCTGAAGACGAACGACGAAATCAAATCGATCGCCGAAAAATACTTCCACCACAACAACTTCCTCTATCTCGGGCGCGGCCCCAACTATCCGGTCGCCCTCGAGGGGGCGCTCAAGCTCAAGGAAATCTCGTACGTCCACGCCGAGGGCTATCCGGCGGCCGAGATGAAGCACGGCCCCATTGCGCTCATCGACGAGAACATGCCGGTCGTCTTCATCTGCCCGCGTGACAACGCCTACCAGAAGATCGTCGGCAACATCGCCGAGGTTCGAGCGCGGCGCGGGAAGATCATCGCCATCACGAACGAGGGGAACACCGAGGTTTCGGAGATGGCCGACCACGTGATCTGCATCCCGCGGACGCTCGACTTCCTCTACCCGGTGCTGGCGGTCATTCCGCTCCAGCTGCTGGCGTATCACATCGCGGTGCTGCGCG
>JBGPBA010000115.1:0-5034 GCA_041481005.1 Candidatus Krumholzibacteriia bacterium
AGGTTGGTGCCCGAGGCCTCGGTGATCCCGCTTCTCAGCGTGTCGTTCACGGCGATCCCCGACTTGACGAAGGGCTTCGAGAACTCGGCCGAGAAGAAGATGATCTGATTCTCGGCCCAATGTTTCGACCTGCGGTATCCCTCGATCTGACGGTCTCCCGTGATGACGATATAGGACTCGATGACCGGATCCCGGTGCTGGAGGTCGATGATGACGTTGGCGCTGTCGCTCGCGGGGAAGGTGTAGCGGTGAATGGCGACGCGCGGCGTGGCGGCGATCTCCGCGAGGACGCCGCTGTCGTCGAGCCTCACCCGGTAGTATCCGGGAGAGGCCGCCTCATTCTTATGGCTGAACCTCGAGGCATAGCCCGGAACCCCCGTCTTCGCGTCACCGCGGAACACCCTCACCGTTCCGACGGTCGGCATGAAGAGAATGTCCCCGTAGTCCGAGGCGCCCGTCCCGCTCAGGTGCGTATGGCTGAAGCCATAGAGAACGCTGTCGGAGTAATGATAGCCCGAGCAGCCGTCCCAACCGGTGAGGCGCGTGTCGGGGCTCGCCTGGACCATGCCGAAAGGGACAACGGCTCCCGGATACGTGTGCCCATGTCCCCCCGTGCCGATGAACGGATCCACGTAACGCGTGTACTCCCCCTTCTCGCGCCCCGAGCACGCGGCAAGGGCGAGCAGCACGATGATGAATGACGCGATTCTCGCTTTGTTCATGACCCCTTCCTTCTCGTTACCGCACATCCGCGAAGGACGTGACGGCGACTCGCGCGCCGGAAATATCGGTCCTCTCACTCGGGATGAACTGTACCGACACCACCGTGCCCGGCAGCATATCAAAAAAATTGTCGTCAAAATAGCCCTCAATCCCCGGCATCGAAAGGTAGACGTCCTTCACGAACACCTTCGAGGAGAGACGAATCGAGAGCACTCCGCCCGGGCGACCAGCCTCGGCGGGCACGAACGATGGCGCGAAATTGGGCTTCGGAAGGTCGAGGTCCTTCGGCGCGACGAAGTAGCATAGGTTCCGCGAGAGCGGCTTGTCTCGCGTCAGCACCTCGGCGCTGAGCACGACTTTCGTGGAATCGACGTTCGCCAGAAAAATCCGGGTATCCAACTTGAAATAGAGGTCGCTCGAGCTCGGCGGAATCTCCACCTGTTGGAGGTCCGCCCATGAAATCTTGCCCGAGAAATCGAGGAGCTGCAGCTTCAGGAACCCGTGCACCGTCTCGGAGCTATCCGATACGATGTAGACGAGAAGCGAGTCGCCATTGAGAACAGGCGAGACGAGGATATTGCTCATCGCGTCTCGCGCGCGGTAGTAGGCGGCCTTTGGGTTGCCGTAATAATCGATGCACGACCACGACGGCCCCGGCCAGCAGTCGTCGAGCTGCCAGAAGAGCGAGCCCATGCAGTATGGCTTGGCGCGGCGCTCGGCCTCGATGGCCGTCTTCACGGCATCGGCCTGAACGAGCTGGCTCACATAGACGAATGACCTGAAATCCTCGGGCACCCGGTAGTCCCGTGCCATGTAGCTTCGCAGGATCTCGTCGCCGCGCGCGGCCTTCTGGTGCGCGACCATGACCTCTGAATCGAGGCGCCAATCGCCGGGGCGGGAGAAATGCATGATTGCCGGCAGAGAGGGAAATGATTCGACGCCGAACTCGCTCATGAACCGCGGAATCTTCTCGTTGAATGCTGCGAAGGGCTCTCCGTCGTGCCAGACTCCCCAGTAGTGCGAGTCCCCCTCGGTGAGGCTCGCCGGCTCGGCACGACCATGGCTTGGAGACGACGGCCAGTACGGACGGGTGCCGTCATAGCGCTCCACAACGCCCGGAAGAAGCTCGAGGAAGATTTTCCTGTAATCCCCCCAGATCTTCGTCGAATCGGCTGACGAGTAGCCGTACTGGCGCTGCCACCCCCAGTGATGCCAGCCCTCGTCGATCTCGTTGTTTCCGCACCAGAGCGCGATGCAGGGATGATTCCGAAGGCGCCGGACGTTGTCGATCGCCTCTCCCTTGACGCTCTCGAGAAACGCGTCGTCACCCGGGTACATCGCGCACGCGAACATGAAATCCTGCCAAACGAGAATCCCCTTCTCGTCGCAGAGATCGTAGAAGAGATCGTTCTCGTAGATGCCTCCTCCCCACACCCTGAGCATGTTCATGCCGGCGTCCGCGGCCTTGCCGAGAAGCGACTCGTAGCGCTCCCGCGTCACGCGCGAAGGAAAGCAGTCCTGCGGGACGTAGTTCGCGCCCTTCATGAATACCGGCACGCCGTTCAGCTTGAAGAAGAAGCTCGTGCCGCGGGCGTCCGGCTCCCGGACGAGCTCGAGGGTGCGGATACCGATGCGGCGCTCGCGCTGATCGATAACGGCGCCCTCGCTCGCCAGGACGCCCCGGATCGAGTATAGGTGGGATTCCCCAAGGCCGTTCGTCCACCAGAGTCTCGGCTTCAGGACCGAGAAATCAAGGGAGACGTCGTTCTTTCCGGCGACGAGGTCCGTCTCGACCCGAGCGAGCGGGCTCCCGCCCTCCCGGATCTCCAGTGCCGCCCGCCGAGGCGCCGTCGCGTCTATCTCGAATCGGGCCGTAAGATCGGCACGATCGTCCGTCACGCTCCTCTGAACGATCCAGAGATCGGCGATCCTAGCCTCATTCCATGCCAGGATGCGGACGGGCCGCCAGATCCCCGAGGTCACGAAACGGGGGGCGAAGTCCCAGCCATATTGGTACGCAGCCTTCCTCGCCAGAACCTGCGGCCCCCCGGGGAGCTCGTCTCCGAGCGCGCGCCGGCGCTCGGCGACCTCCTTCACGGGCGAACGGAAACGAACTCGAAGCTCGTTTGTCCCTCCTCGCAGGATGCCCTTGCAGTCGACGCTCCACGTCCGGAACATATTGTCGGCCCGAACGACGAGCGAGTCATTGAGGTACACGTCCGCGTACGTGTCGAGCCCCTCGAAGAGGAGCTCGACACGCTCCTTGGCCATAATCTCCGGCCCCGCGGCCAAGCGGGCTCGGTACTCCCAGTCCTCGCTCTCGATCCACTGGAGTCGCGCCTCGTTCGTTCCAAAGAACGGGTCGCCGATGACGCGGTTCGCGAGGAGGTCGGTATGAACGCACCCCGGCACGACCGCCTTGCGCCAGGGCCCCTTTGAAGCCTGCCTGAACTCCCAGCCCTTGCCGAGCTCGGTGCCGCGAGTGTCCGGCTCGACGCAGGCGGGCTGGACGAACAGCATTCCCAACACGAGGGCCGTCAAGAACGTGCGCACCGATCCGCCTTCCTGAAAAAGTCGGCGCGAGTATACCACCCGTTCCGCGATTTTGTCACTTGACGAAGCGTCCCTTTCCGACTATAATGGAATTGACGTACCAGAATACCAGTAATAGATCGGCGAGGAAGGTGCTATTTTTGAAACGACAGATCATACGGATCGACGAAGCGAAATGCACGGGCTGCGGCCTGTGCATTCCAAATTGCCCCGAGGGAGCGCTCCAGATCATCGACGGGAAGGCGCGTCTCGTGAGCGACCTCTCCTGCGACGGTCTCGGAGCGTGCATCGGACAATGTCCCGAAGGGGCGATCGCGATCGAGGTCCGTGAAGCCGCGCCGTATGACGAGGCGGCCGTGATGGAGACGCTTATCGCGCAGGGTCCGAGCGTCGTCAAGGCGCATCTCGAGCATCTCAAGAGCCATGGGCAAGATGAGTACCTCAGGGAAGCGATCGCCTACCTCGGCAACCACGGCATCGCGATTCCGGAGGTACTGTCCGAACCCTCGTGCCGATGCGGCGAAACGAGCGCGGAGACTCATTTCGACGCGTGCCCCGGCTCGAGGGTTATGAATTTCGAAACGGTAGAGACGTGCGGCGAGCCGGCTGACGGAGCTGCAGCCCCCTCCGAGCTCCGGCATTGGCCCGTGCAAATCATGCTCGTCCCGCCGCACGCGCCGTTTCTCAAGGAAGCACACCTCCTCATTGCCGCCGACTGCGTGCCGTTCGCGTATGCGGACTTCCACCGGCGCCTCCTCAGGGGAAAAGTGCTTCTCGTGGGCTGCCCGAAGCTCGACGACGCCGCGCTCTACGAGGAAAAGCTGACCCGGATCTTCACGGAGAGAGAGATACAATCGGTGACCGTCGCGCACATGGAAGTCCCCTGCTGCTTCGGCATGGTGAAGCTCGTCCGGTCCGCCATCGAACGCGCCGGCAGGAAGATCCCGTTCGAAACCCGGATGATCAGCGTCAAGGGCGAAGAGATGTGACGGTGCCGGGGCCCCGCCATGGCCCTCATCGATCGCACGTGCCCGTGCCCATTGCCACGCGCCCGCCCGCCGGCGGCGCGCCCAATGATGCCTTGCAAACCCCACACATCCTCGTTATGTTCGCCCTACGAGAACCTCTCGAGTCGAATCCGATGTGCGGAAGGAGGCAGGAACGGTGTCACTGACAAAAAGACTCGGCTTCACGCTTGTCATCGGCTGCGCCGCAGTACTGCTTTTCGCTTCGAGCGCGGGCGCCGAGAAGCCGTGGAAGCGCTTCATGGGCCGCACGGCCAAGATTCACTGGACCCACAACCTCAAGGACGGCCTCGCCGAGGCGAAGGCGAAGCACAAGCCGGTCATGATCGACTTCATGGCCGTCTGGTGCCCGCCCTGCAGGGCGATGGAGGATTCGACCTTCAGCGACCCCGACGTCATTCGGAAGGCGGGCGCGTTCATCCCGGTCCGCATCGACATCGACAAGCAGCGGGAGCTCGCCGCCAAGTACCACGGCCTCGCGCGAAAGTACGGCGGGGTCGGCATCCCGAACATTCTCTTCATGAAAGAGGATGAGGCGGAGCTCAAGCACATCGTCGGCTACTACACGCCGGCGCAGCTCATGGGCGCCATGGACTCGGCGCTCGCGATGCCGTGACGCGCCGGTTCGCGCGCCGCCCGCGCGCCGATCACTGTTTCTTCGGCACCATGCCCTTGACCAAGTCCTCGAATTTGCCGAGCGACGAGCCGATTGAGTAGAAATCCGGATTGCCCG
>JBGPBA010000116.1:0-5024 GCA_041481005.1 Candidatus Krumholzibacteriia bacterium
CCACATCGGGAAGACGTCCTGGGCCGGATTGTCGGTGAGGTTGGTCGTCGTCTTCGCGGCGAAATCGTATATCCAGATGTCGTCGGCCTGCCCGCCGCGGTACCGCTTCCACGTGCGGAACTCCCGGAAGACGCGGTTGTAGGCCATCTGCTTCCCGTCGGGCGAGAAGGAGCACCAGCCGCCGCGCGGCAGCGGGAGCTGCGTCGAGAGGCCGCCGCTCGTCGGCACCTCGAAGAGTTGCCCCTTGAAATCGTTCCATTCCCTCCCGCGCGAGCGGTAGATGATGTGCTCGCCGTCTTTCCACGTCATGACGATGTTATTCGGACCCATCCGATCGGAGACGTCGTCGCGTCCGAGCGTGGCCGTATAGGTGACGCGCCGCGGCACGCCTCCCTCCGCCGGCATGACGTAGACCTCGGTGTTCCCGTCGTACTGCCCCGTGAATGCGATCGTCTTCCCGTCAGGCGAGAAGCGGGCGAACATCTCATAGCCGACGTCGCTCGTGAGCCGCCGCGCCACGCCGCCCGACGCCGACACGGTGAAGAGATCTCCCGCGTAGGTGAAAACGAGCCGGTCCCCGTGAATGGCGGGAAAGCGCAGCAGTCGCGTCTCCGGCTGGGTCCCCAGCGGCGGCGCCGCGAGCGGAGCGACAACGAATAGAATGGCGACGAGTAGAATCAGTCCCGCGAGGGAGAAGGCGCGAAGTCGCGATATTGGGATGCTCCTCTGGTGAAGGGTGGAACACGGAACAAACGAGTTGTTGGATTTTAGGGGAGCCGCAGGCCTTTGTCAACCGATGGACTCCCCCGACAGGAACTTCGTCACGAGCTGGAGCATCGTGACGAGATCGAGGCGATTGTGGTGGAAAATATTGGCCATGTCCTTCGCGTCCCCCGTCCGCACGAACTGATGATACGCCTCCGGGATGTCGGCGCCCTTGATGTCTCCGACGCGCTTTCTCTTGCAGAGGTGCGCCTCCAGCGTCTGGAGCTTGTGGTTCGGCGTGCGCGCGCCGACGACGCTCCGCGCCAGCGGCAGAAGGTCGATGTGGGCCTCGGGCTTCCACGGCTCGAGCCTATGAAGCGTCATTCGCTCCCGGATGAACGGCACATCGAAGGTGATCCCATTGAACGTGACGAGAATGCGGAAGCGCCCCATGAGCTCCGAGAGATACCGGAGCACCGTCTCCTCCTCCGAGTAGTCCCGCGCGAAGAGCTGATCGAGAACGAGGCGCCCCCCCGACTCGTACATGAGCCCGATGAGAAAAAGGGGCGACATGCTGAGCCCCGTCGTCTCGATGTCGAGGTAGCAGACCTCCTCGGCCTTGGCGCACGCGAGCGACCTCAAGACCTCGAGCCGCCCCGCCTCGGCGAATGACGGGCTCGCGAGCGCCTCGAGATATTCGCTGTAGAATGATGCCGCCGTCGGCCAGACGGCCGACGCATCGGTGAGCACGCGGTAAAACGTCCCGCCGCAGTGCGTGACGACCTCGCCCGGAACGGCCTGGGCAATCCGCATCGACGCCGGCGGGCGCAGCTCGAAGAACCGCCTCTCGCGGCGGAACACGCCGTCGGCTTTTTTCTTCAAAGCCTCGAGCTCTTGCTTGAGATCTCCGCGTTGGCGGACCATTGACGCCTCAGCCCTCCGTCCGGCGCCGCGCAACGCACGTTGCAGCGGCAAACCCGGTCCAAGTCGAAATTATACCTATTCACGGCCCATTTCTTGCACGAAATCTTTGAGGAGGCAGAGAGTTTCCCTTGACGCATGTCAGCGCTTTGGGCTATTTTACGGCAAGTTTGGTAATGCCATGCAAAATGATAAGTTAAAATCTATCCTTATCTTCGTCGGCTCGCTCGTTCTTCTCTTCCTCGTGGCGACAAGCCCGAAGGTCCAGCGGGAGAACGTGCTTACGGCGGCCACGACCGCGCGCGACAGCGTTGCCCCCGAGAAAACCGCCTCGAACGCCCCGGACTACGCCGGAATCGTCAGCCGCAACACGTCGTTTTTCGACCTTATGAGGCAGTGCGGGCTCGATCCCCCCTCGATCAATTGGATCCAGAAGGCCGTTCGAAACGTCTACGATTTTCGCAGAATCTACCCCGGACAGCACTACGAGGTCTACGCGGCCGATGACGGCAGCATTGAAAAAATGAAATTCTCCGTCAGCGACGAATCCTACATTCACATAGACATCAAGGACGGGGAGATTTCGGCGGAGAAAAAGGACTATGAGTTCACGACGAATCTCGAGACCGCCTCGGGCGTCATCACGAGCAGCCTCTACGAGGCCCTCGACAAGGCGGGGACTCCTTCGGAGCTCGGGAACGCGCTGGCCGATAATATCTTTGCGTGGGACGTCGACTTCCATCATGACATTCAAAAGGGCGACTACTACCGGATGATCTACGAGGAGAAGGTCCGCTTCGACGGCCTGAAGAAGACCGGGAATATCATCGCGGCGGAGCTCTTCGCCGGGGGTAAAAGCCATTACGCCTTCCTCTTTCCGGATGAGAGCGGCAGACCCGACTATTTCGATGAAAACGGCAAGTCGCTCCGCAAGCAGCTCATCAAGGCGCCGCTGCCCTTGTTTCGCGTGAGCTCGGGGTTCTCTCATCGCCGGTTCCACCCGGTGCTTCATCACTGGGCACCTCACCTGGGCGTCGACTATGCCGCGCCATGGGGGACGCCGGTCATGGCCTCGGGCGACGGCACGGTGCTCGTGGCGGCGAGGACCTACGCTAATGGAAATTACATAAAGATAAGACATGCCAATAATTATGTGACGTATTACTTGCACCTCTCGCGCTTCGCGAAAGGCGTGTTCCCGGGCGCCCGCGTTTCGCAGAGCCAGGTCATCGGCTACGTCGGGGCGACGGGCTTCGCAACGGGCCCCCATCTGGATTATCGAGTGACCAAGAATGGCGTCTTCGTGAACCCACGGACGATCTCTCTCCCACCGGCGAATCCGATCACGCGCGCGAGTATTGCGGCCTTCATCGATCTTCGAGACAGGCACCTCGCCCGGCTGAGCGGCATCAATGTCGATGCCGGCGCGGAGGCGCCCGTGGCTTCGAGCGCCGTGCCGGTTCCTCAGCCTCGGGGAGCCGCGGGCTCGTCTTTGGGGACACGGACCCCCTACGCCGCCCCGCGCTGAGACATGACCACCAAAAGGGCAATCCTCGTCCATGCGTGCTGCGCCTCGTGCTCGAGCTACGTCCTCGAGCATCTCGCGAAGCGCTTTGATGTCACCGCCTACTTCTACAACCCCAACATTCATCCGCCCGAGGAGCATCGGCTCCGCTTCGAGGAGATGAAGCGGGTCTGCGTGCGGCTCGGCGCAACGCTCATGGAGGGCGAGTACCGGGAGCTTCGCTGGTGGAAGGAGATCGAGCCGTTCAAGGACCTTCCCGAGAAGAGCGAGCGCTGCTGGGTGTGCTACCGCATGCGGCTCGAGGAGACGGCGAGGAAGGCGGCGGAGCTTGGGATTCCGGTCTTCACGACCACGCTCTCGGTGAGCCCGCACAAGGTCTACTCCGAGATCGTCCGCATCGGCGAGGACTGCGCGCGCCGGTTCGGCGTCGAGTTCCTCGCGGAGGATTTCAAGAAAAAGGAAGGCTTCAAGTTCAGCGTCGCCCGAAGCCGCGAGCTCGGCCTTACGAGGCAGGACTACTGCGGATGTCTCATGAGCCTCGAGGAGGCGAAGAAAAGGGCTTCGGAAGTGGATGAATGCTAGATGCCGTGGGCGGCGCCGGCGCGGCGCCTCTTACCGGGCCCTGACGACGAGCCTCTTGTCGGTGGGGGCCTCCACCTCTCCTATAACGGTGGCCGTCGCGACGCCCCTCTTCTCGAGAGCGGCAAGGTAGCGCCCGGCCTTCTTCCGCGGAATCGACACGAGCAGCCCGCCCGAGGTCTGCGGATCGTAGAGCAGCATCTCGAAGGCCGGCGAGATCCGTCCCTCGATCTCGAGCTCATCCTTCACGAACTCATGGTTCGACATCCCGCCCCCGGTGAGGAACCCGTCGGCGGCGAGCTTCACGGCCCCGGGGAGCACCGGGAGCTTCTTCGCGTCGATGAAGAAGCTCGCGTTCGAGGCCATCGCCATCTCGAGGGCGTGCCCGAGGAGCCCGAAGCCCGTGACGTCGGTGCAGGCGTTCGCGCCGAGCTTGTAGAGCCAGAGGGCGGCGTCGTGGTTGAGCGTCGCCATCGTATGGTAGAAGAGCTTCTCGCGGCGCGGGGAGAGGGCGCCGTTCTTGAGGGCGGTCGAGTATATACCCGTACCCAGCGGCTTCGTGAGGATGAGGACGTCCCCATTCTCGGCCCCGCCCAGGCGGAGTATCTCTCTCGGGTGGACGAGGCCGACGACCGACAGGCCGTACATGAGCTCCTGCGACCTGATCGTGTGCCCGCCGACGACGACCGCGCCCGCCTCGTTCACCTTGTCCGCCCCGCCGCGCAGCAGCTCGCCGAGAACCTCGATCGGGAGGTCGCGATCGGGAAAGCCGACGATGTTGAGCGCCGTGACCGGGCGCCCGCCCATCGCGTAGACGTCGCTGAGCGCGTTCGCCGCGGCCACCTGCCCGAAGATATACGGGTCGTCGACGACGGCCGGGAAGAAATCGACCGTGAGGACGAGCGCCTTGTCGTCGGTAATGCGCACCACGCCGCTGTCATCCGCCTGATTCGTTCCGATGATCAGGTCGGGATGATTCTGCGGGGGTAAGGATTTTAGGACCTGCCACAACTCCGTTGGGCTGAGCTTGGACGCTCAACCCGCGCACGAAGCCATGGCGGTCAGACGATATTTCTTCTTCACGTCAACCGGCCTTTGTGAAATGCAAACCCGGCGCACGGATCACTTGATCTCGCGAATGGCGCCAACGGGGCACACCTGCAGGCACGCCCCGCAACTCGTGCAGAGCACGACGTCGATGACGAACACCTCGGTGCCTTCCGAGATCACCTCGACGGGGCATTCCGACTGGCATGCTCCGCAGCAGATGCATTCGCCCGTTATCTCGTACGCC
>JBGPBA010000117.1:0-5023 GCA_041481005.1 Candidatus Krumholzibacteriia bacterium
CCCGTTCTTCAGAAGGAAGCGGCCGAGTTCACGCGCCTTTACACGAAGGCGATTATCTCTTTCGACAGCACAACGACGCGTGAGGCGCTGGTCAAGCTCTCAAACAAGGAGACCTCCGTGGTCATCATCTCCCGGAGCTTGAATTCGGACGAAAAGAAATCCTTCGCGGCCGGCGGGGTCTCCATCGATACCTTCGCCCTCGCCAAGGACGGCATCGCGGTGATCGTTCATCCGGACAATCCCGTCCGCCAGCTGAATCTCGGGCAGATTCGCGACATCTACTCCGGGAAGATCGGCCGCTGGGAACAGGTGGGCGGAAAGGGCGGGAAAATCGTGCCCGTGTCCATGTCGAGGAATTCGGGGACCACAGAGTTCTTTCTCATGAAGGCCGGCCTCGACTCGACCGTTTCCCCGACGCTCCACCTTCTCGCGACGAGCCGGGAGATGGTCGATTGGATCGCGGCGGATCGTTCGGCGATCGGGTTCGTGGGCATGAACTGGCTTACGGATCGAGTGAAGGCCGTCGCCGTCGCGCCCGACACGTCGAATCAATTTGTGAACATTCATCAGGCTTCGGTCTACCGGGGCGACTATCCCTTGGTGACGACCGTCTATGCGCTCACCACGAGCGGGGCATACGGATTGGGCTCGGGATTCATTGCGTTCTTGGCGAGCGCCCCGGGGCAAAAGATTTTCCTGAATGCCGGGCTCGTGCCGGTAACCATGCCGGTAAAACTGATTCGGATAGACCGGACACCATGAGGATACTATGAAACGATTTCTACTATGCATCGGCATCTTCGCGTGGGCGGCGGCCGCCCCGGCCCTGGCGCAGGAAAGCAGCCTGCAAAAGGGCGCGGCAGCCTATCGGAACATGGAGTATGCCGAGGCGATCTCGCTTCTGAGGGCCGAGATCGGCAAGGCGCCCGACTCTCGGGAGGCGCACTACTATCTCGGCTTGGCGCTGTGGAATACGGGGAAGGTCGACTCGGCTCTCATTCATCTCAAGAAGGCGCGGAACCTCGATCCCAATAATCCGGACTATACCTATTCCCTCGGGAGCCTCTACATCGAAAAGAAGATGTACGGCGACGCCAAGCAGGCATTCCGATCAGGCCTGGCGGGCAAGGCCAAAGGCGGCAAAGCGCGTTTCTATTACGGGCTGGGGGAAACGCAGCTCGCCGCGGGGTCATTGGATTCCGCCCTCGTGTATCTGATTCAGGCCCGTGAAGAGGACCCCAAGGATGCGCGGGTGTACGCGGCGCTCGGCGACACCTATGCCAGGCAGAAGATCGCTGCGCTCGCGATTGACAACTACGAGAAGGCGGTGGAGCTCGATTCCTCTCTCGCCCGCGTGCATTACGATCTCGGCAAGCTCCTCTGCGCGGAACGCCGATTCAACGAGGGCCTCGTGCAATTTCGCAAGGCCGCGGCGCTCGATCCTCAGCTCGCGCGCGCCTTCTGCGAGATCGGGAACCTATTCTACCTCGGGAAGAGGTACGCCGAAGCGATCCCCGAGCTCAAACGCTGTGTCGAGCTCTCTCCGAATTCTCTCGAGGCCAACGTGCTCCTCGCACGGGCCCTCTACGCCGATCATCAGACCGCCGAAGCCTTGGAGTACGGGAGGAAGGCCGCCGAGATCGACACATCCAACGTGGAGGCCGCGCGGCTCCTCGCGCAGATCTCCTCCGCCGCCGGCGATCATGCCGTGGCGGTACGGGCCTTTCGCCGGCTGGCCCAGAAGGACAAGCTGACCGCCGAAGAATACATGAAATTCGGAAGAAGCTACGCGGCCCTGAAGAAAAACTCCGCGGCGATCATGATGCTGGAAAAGGCATCGGGCATGGATTCGACCCTCGATCTGAACTCCGAAATCGGCACGCTGCTCTACATGGAGCAGCGGTACCCCGAGGCCATCGCTCATTACGACCGAAAGATTCACGCCTCTCCGCAATCGGCGAGTGCGTATCTGAACCGGGGGATCAGCTATCTTCGGCTCGGGAAGGTTCCCGAAGCCATCAAGAGTCTGCGCCTCGGCGCGGAGCTGGAGCCCGACAACCTGCAGGGCCGTCTCTGGCTCGCCCAGAGCTACGCCACGCTCGATTCCATAGACCAAGCCCGCCGGGAGTACGAGGCGGTGGCGCGGCTCGACTCGACCAACGCCGAGTCGCGGCGGTACATCGGCTTTTATCACCTCATGAACAAGGACTATGCGGGGGCCGTGCCGCTCCTGGAGAGGGCGCTCAGGCTCGACCCGGGGAGCATGCAGGGGCACCTGTGGATGGCCCAGGCGTACGCCTTGACGCTGCAGAAGGATCGGGCCATCGTCGAGTACAAGAAGGTTCTGAAGCTCGATCCGAAGAACGCGGACGCTCAGAAAGGGCTCAAGCTTTTGGAGTAAATCAAAATGAGAGAAGAGCTCGGCGAGATCGATGGATCAATCAAGTGCGGGAGGTACACGCGATGAAACCTGGTCTCTTCACGATCGTCGTCCTGATCGTGGCCTTGGCGATCTCGTTCGCCATTTGGTGGTACGCGTTCGGGGCGACGAGCAACTTCAAGGACGGAGCGCTCCGCAAGGACCCCGTCAACCTCGTTGGACGGATCTACACGGGCGGGCCGTTGGTGCCTCTTCTCCTATGCCTGTCAATCATGGTCATCACGTTCATCATCGAGCGCCTTTTGATATTGACCCGGGCCCAGGGCTCGGGGTCGCTCACCGCCTTCCTGCGAAAGGTCCGCGAGGACGTCAACCAGGGGAAGGTCGCGGAGGCGCTTGAAACCTGCAACCGGCAGCGCGGCTCGTGCGCGAACATCATTCGCGCGGGCCTCGATCGATATCAGGCGATGTTCAACAGCGCCGTCTCCCCGGACAGGATCGTCTCGGAAACCCAGCGGGCAATCGACGAGGCGACCACGCTCGAGGTACCGGTCCTCGAGCAGAACCTGGTCGCCATCTCCACCATCGCCTCCATCGCAACCATGATCGGCCTTCTCGGAACGGTGATCGGCATGATTCGAGCCTTCCAGGCCCTGGCTCATGCCGGCGCGCCGGACGCCATCCAGCTGGCCGTCGGCATCTCGGAAGCTCTGGTGAACACGGCGGGCGGTCTCTTCGTCGCCATCGCCGGCATTGTCGCCTACAACTATTTCGTCACTCGGATCGACAATTTCACGTACGCGATCGACGAGGCCACGTGCGGCATCATGCAGATCCTGAGCGGCAAGCACGAACGGTAACGTGAGAGGAGTCGAGGGCCGTGCCTCAGAGACCGAAGAAACGGCGCGTGGGTACGAGGATCGACATGACCCCGATGGTCGACGTCGCGTTCCTCTTGCTCACCTTCTTCATGCTGACGACGCAGTTTCACCCTCCCTCCGAGGTGTCGGTGGTGCTGCCGGATTCGCACTCGGCGATCAAGCTGCCGGAGTCTGACGTCATCACGGTGAGCATCACCAAGGACGGACGCATCTTCATGGGAGTCGATTCCCAGAATCTGCGGGCTCAGCTCTTCGGGCCGGAGAACAAGCTGCTGTCCGACGTGCCGATCGACAAGCAGGACCTGCAGCAGAAGCTCGTTCAGGCCCGCGTCGCCAATCCGAAACTTCGCACCGTATTGAAGTGCGACCGCGACAGCGAGTACGGGCTCGTGCAGGACGTCATGGATATCCTGGAAAAAGTGAACATCACCCGTTTCAACCTGGTGACCAACCTCGAAACGGGAAGTTGATGATCGAGGAGATGAGATATGGCCGCGGGAGAAGTCGCCCCTCGCACCGATAACCGCAGGCAGGGAAAGCGGCGAAAGAAGAGGCGCGTGGGGGTTCGCATCGACATGACCCCCATGGTCGACATCGCCTTCCTGCTGCTGACCTTCTTCATGCTGACGACGGTGTTCAGTGCGCCGCAGACGATGGAGATTACCCTGCCGCCGCAGGACGTGAAGGTGGAGGTGGCGGAGTCCAACCTCCTGACCCTTCGGGTGGCGGAGAATGGGACCATCTTCTGGAATCTCGGAGTCGAGACGCCGCAGAAGGTCGAATTCAAGGATCTCCGGAAGCTCCTGCTCGATCAAAACGCCGCCAACCCGAAGCTCGTCAACCTCGTCAAGGTGGATCGCAAGGCGAAATACCAGAGAATGGTGGACATCATGGACGAGCTCCAGCTCGCCAACGTCGGACGTTTCAGCCTGGCGCCCATGTCGGCATCGGACGCGAAAGAGCTGCAGAAGCTGTTATGAAGCGAATCGAGTCGGTCAAGGACATCATCGATATCTTCCCCTACGGCGTATCGGAGTTGCGGCGCGTCTACCGGAAGTATTTGGCGACCGCTCTGCTGATCTCGGTCGGCTTCCACCTCGTGGCGGTGGGAAGCTACTTCCTCGTCAGATACTTGGCGAGAGGCGGGGAGCCGCCCGAGCGGGTCGTCCGCATCGTGAAGTACACCGAGTTGGGTCCGCCCCCGTCCATCACGGGGCAGGCGCCTCCGGCGGTGGCGGTTTCAGTCGCGATAGCCCGGCCCAAAATCGGCGTTCCGGTGCCCGTGCCGGATGCGCAGATCTCGAAGGAGATCACGATCCCGACGCAGCAGGAGCTGGGAGAGATCGCCATGCCGACGCTCGGAACGGGCACGGGAGACTCGCTCATGGTCACGGGGCTCCCGACGACGGGCGAGGGAGAGCCCGGCATCGACGAGAACGTCCCCGTGCAGGTTCCGCCGGTAGCCATCGTCCAAGTCAAGCCGGTCTATCCGAAGGGGGCGCGCGCCGCCGGCCTTGAAGGAACCGTCCTCGTCAAGGCGCTCGTGGATAAAGAGGGCAAGGTCAAGAAGGCGGTTCCTCTGAAGGGCCCGGATATCTTCTATGACGCCGCGGTCGCGGCCGCCATGAAGTGGGTCTTCAGACCCGCTATTCAGAAGGATGAGCCGGTGGCGGTGTGGGTGATGATCCCCTTCAACTTCTCCCTCGCGGATTGATCCGGGCTTCACCCCGCATCGTCATGCGCGTGGCTGTTCATGTAGTCG
>JBGPBA010000118.1:0-5020 GCA_041481005.1 Candidatus Krumholzibacteriia bacterium
CATCAACATCGGCAGCGACGTCACCAATATCAACATCATCCAGGACAATAGCCCTCATTTCACCCGCGACATCAGCGTCGGGGCGAACAACTTCGTCGAGGCCGTCCAGAAGGAGCTCGGCGCGGATTACGACGAGGGCCAGCGGATCATTCGCGGGGATCTCGGCCAGCGGGACCCCGAGAAGATAAAGGAAATCATCCGGGAAAGCTCGAAGGACCTCTCCCTCGGCATCGAGCGCAGCATGCAGTTCCTCAAGGCCGCGGGGGACGCGGAGCACATCGACGAGATCGTGCTGAGCGGCGGCGGAGCGACGATCCCCTTCCTCAAGGAGATCCTCTCCGAGAAGCACGGGATCGAGCTGTCAATCCACAATCCCCTCGCGGGGATCGAATATGACGAAGGGGTCTTCGGCGAGCACGAGGCCGAGATCGAAAAGCTCGCGCCGCTCCTTACCGTCGGCATCGGTCTCGCTCTGAGAAAGGCGGGAAAAGAATGATCAAGATCAACCTCCTTCCACGGGATGAGCGACAGAAGCGGCGCCAGTTCAAGCTCCCCAAGCTGGCGACGGTCTACATGGTCGGGGGAGTCGCGGTCTTCTTCGCCGCCATCGTCGCGACCTCGGTCGTCGAGCAGCACAAGGTCAGGGTGCTCGAGCAGAAGATCGCGGCGGCCAACGAAGAATCGAAGAAGCTCGCTCCCCAGCTCGCGAAGATCAAGGAGATCACGCAGGAGCAGGAGGAAGTGAACCGCAGGCTCAATATCATCGCCGACCTCGACCGGTTCCGGTATTTCCGGGTGAAGCTTTTGAACGACATGAGCTTCGGTCTGCCCGTGAACTGCTGGCTCACCGACGTCACCGAGGTCTCCCAGAACGAGTTCGATCTCGCGGGGGTTGCCTTTTCCAACTACACGATCGCCGACATCATGACGAACCTCGAAACCTCCCCCGGGGTGACGAGGGTCGATCTCAAGATAGCGGAGAAGGGCAAGATCAAGGAACGCGAGGTCATGAAGTTCAAGCTGATCGCGAACGTCATGCCGCAGTAGCAAAGTGAGGTTGCGGGTATGGATTTCAAAGATCCACAAGTTCAAAAATCGATCATCACGGTGATCTTCCTCGCCTTTATCGGGTATATCTTCTATTTCACCTCGTTCCTGCCCTTCTTCAACCACCCGATGCGCGCGAAGATCGCGTCGCTCTCGTCGGAGTACGAGAAGATGAGCGCGGAGCTCGAGAAGGCGCGCAAAACCGTGGGCAGCCTCGCCAAGCTCGAAGCCGAGTACGATCGGCTTCACGACAAGTGGCTCGCGGCCCAGGGTCTGCTCCCGAAGGAGAAAGAAGTGGCGGACCTGCTCCGGAAGGTGACTCGCGTGGGCAACCAGGCGGGGATCGACTTCCTGCTCTTCGAGCCGCAGGACCCGGTGCAGAAGGAGTTCATTACGGAGAATCCGGTGAAGGTGAAGGTCCGGGGCGAATACCATCAACTCGGGATCTTCCTCTCGAAGGTCGCCAATCTAGATCGAATCATCAACGTGTCGAGTTTGCACATCGAGCCGGTCGAGAACAAGAGCCAGGGTAAGGAAGACCAGGCGGTGCGGGGCTATACCATCGAGGCCGAAATGGTGATGACGGCGTATACGCTCGTGGAAGGTGGTGAGACGACCAATGCGAAGACTACGAATCCGAAGGTTGCCGATAGTGACAAAACCGCGAAGAAGAGCTCCTGAGATGTTGTGGAAGGTTCTCTGGGCGGTCGTGATGTCGGGTCTTCTCCTCTGCCCGGTGCGCGGGAGCGCGACGGCGCAGCCGAAGCAGACGCCGACGGCGAAGCAGACGGTGCAGCCGAGCGTCGCGGCGAAGGCGGATACCGCGAAGGCGGGCGCCAAGACCGATCAGATCACGCTGCGGGAGAAGGTCTACTATTATCAGGCGTTCAACCAGCGGGACCCCTTCCAGAGCCTGATCGCCGGTGAGTTCGAGCAGTCCGGCGAGCTCGACGTCGTCGACATCTACAGCGTGCGTCTCGTCGGGGTCCTTTCGGGCGGCATGGAGAAGTTCGCCATGCTCGAGGACAACAATGGCTACGCGTACATTATGAAAGCGGGAGATCCGATCCGGAACGGAAGCATCGTTTCGGTAAGCGACCGGAACCTCGTCGCGCGGGTCACGATGTTTGGACAGACAAGCACGGTCACCCTCCGCCTGGAGGACAAGAAGAGAAAAGGAGAATGAGATGCTCGGGATCAGCAAACGAACATTGGTTGCCTGTACCCTTCTGATGCTGCCCTGGCTCGCCCTCTCTGCCAGCGCCGTCGAGAACTCGATCAACGGCGTCTCCGTCATCCCGGCAGGGGGGAAGGTGAGGGTTGAGATCAGCAAGGCGGGGGACGTCACGTTCAACACCTACGTTATGACCGACCCCGAAAGGCTCGTCATCAACTGCGTCGGCGCGAAGTACAACGTGCCGTGGCAGAAGATCGACATCAATAATCCTCTCGTGAGCAAGGTGAGGACGAGCCAGTTCCAGGTCGACCCGGTCGCGATCAGCCGCGTCGTGCTCGATCTGAACAAAGAGGTCGACTACAAAACCTGGGCGGAGGGAAACCTCCAGATCGTCGAGATCACCGAGCGCTCAGCGAGCGCCATGAACCGCGACGTCAAGGAGAGCACGGAGCTCCTGCAGCCTTTGAGCGGCGTTCAGGCTGCGGCTTCGCCCAAGCCGGTTCAGAAAGGGACGGCGAAGCAAACGGCCGGAGCGAGCAACCTCATGGCCGAGGCTTCCATGGGGCCGTTCTTACCCTATATTCCGACGCTTACCCCGGCGAGCCAGAGCGCGAAGCAGCCGGCGAACACGCAAGCCGCGAGCGCTCCGGTCGAGGCCCCGCAGCCGGCGACCCCGCCGGTCGACGCGTCCAAGATCACGCAGGCGGTGGTCGATGCCATGACGCCGCCCGCGAGCCCCGCGCCCGCGAAGGCAGCCCCCGAACCGGTCAAGCCGGCGAATGAGCAAGCTGCCAAAGCGAAGAGCGCGGCACCGGCGCCGAGCGCCGAGGCGAAGCCCGAGGATCCGAAGATCGTCGTGGCGAAGGCCGAGGAATCGAAGCAGATCGCGCCGAAGCCCGAAGAGACCAAGGTCGAGCTTGCGCCGGCGGCGGAATCCGAATCGCCGTGGCTCAGCGAGGGCGAGACGAGCGTCGAGGATACGTCCCCCGCCGATGAGGTCTCCAAGGACAAGGCCTCGGAAGCGACGTCCCGCGGCAACAAGGACCAGACGTTCGCGTGGTCCGAGTCGTACGCTCGCGGCAACCCGGCCGCGGGGAGCGGCGCCGGCATGGGCGCGCAGCGGATCACGATCGACGCCCAGGGCGCCGACATCAAAACGGTGCTCCGGACGATCTCCGATTACTCGGGCAAGAACATCGTGTACGGGCCCGACGTGAAGGGCGAAGTCTACATCCACATCAAGGACGTCCCATGGGAAGAGGCGCTCGATGTGATTCTCAGGGCGCACGGGTACGGGTACCGGGAGGAGTACGGGATGATCCGCGTGGCGGACATGGATAAGCTCATGAAGGAAGAAATCGACATCTCGGGCGCCGAGCGGAAGAAGGACGACCTCATGCCGCTCATGACCCGGATCATATTCGTCAACGACTCGAATGCCGACGAGCTCAAGAACGCGCTCCAGAACATCTCGTCGAGCCGCGGCAAGATCGACGTCGACAAGGGCTCGAACGCGCTCATCGTGAACGACACCGAGCCCGTCATCGCGAAGATCAGCGAGATGGTCAAGTCGCTCGACAAGAAGACCTTCCAGGTCGACATCAACGCGAAGCTCGTCGAAATCGACGTGAGCGCGACGCGCGAGCTCGGCATTAATTGGGGTATGCTCAATCTCCACGCCGAAGGGTTCAACGGGGCGGGGAGCGCCGCGGTGACGAGCAACATCGCCTCCTCGGCCGCGACGGTCAAGTTCGGAACGGTCCGGTCGTGGGGCGAGCTGAACGTCGTCCTCGAGAGCCTCGAGCGGGCGAACAAGGCGAACATCATCTCGAATCCGCGGATCACGACCATGGATAATCGCGAGGCCAGCATCCTCGTCGGCAAGGAGATTCCGCTCATCGTCGCCGACGAGGCGGGAAACCCGATCACCGAGCTGACGAAGATCGGTATCATGCTCAAGGTAACGCCGCACGTGAACGCCGATAAGACGATCACACTGGACCTGCATCCCGAGGTGAGCGAGCTTCAGGGCGAGTCGACGGCGCAGGGCGGCATCATCATCTCGACGAGCGAGGCCGACACGAGGGTCGTCGTGAACAACGGTAACACGGCGGTCATCGGCGGCCTTATCAAGAATACGACGACGAGCGACCGGCGCGGCGTACCGGTGCTCAAGGACATTCCGATTCTGGGACACCTCTTCTCGTCGAGCAGCAAGACGACCAACAAGCAGGAGCTTGTGATCTTCGTGACGCCGACGATCGTCGAGTAAGGGTTAGCCCCCTCCACTCACCGTGGACCCCCGGAGGACAAAGATTTGTTCCTCCGGGGGAATTTTTTTGTCCCGGCCCGTCCGGCGCAAGCGGCGCGTCGAGACACCGATCGGGGGGCCGGGCGCCCGGCGCCGCGGGCCCGGATTTCCCTTGCCGCTATCCCCCTTCTGTTTTATCCTCAAACTTGCATTATAGTGCACGCCGGGGTTTGAACACGCGAGGTTTCCATGAGGGTCATTGCGGGCGCCAAGAAGGGGATCGACTTGCGCTGTGGGCGCGGACCCCACTTCAGGCCGACGGCGCAAGTCGTCAAGGGCTCCATCTTCGACACCCTCGGGATCGAGCTCGAGGGCTCGACCTTCCTCGACCTGTTCGCGGGCTCGGGGAGCGTCGGGATCGAAGCGTTGAGCCGCGGCGTCTCGCGGGCCATATTCGTCGAGCAGGACCGCCGGATCCTCAAGGCGCTTCGCACGAATCTCGAGCGCTGCCATTTCACGCCGGCGGTCGCGGATGTGCGGATGGG
>JBGPBA010000119.1:0-5009 GCA_041481005.1 Candidatus Krumholzibacteriia bacterium
CGGTACATTGCGAGCGGGATGCCGTGCTACGTGCCGAACGAGGTGCTCCCGCGCTCGGAGATCGTCCGCCTCATCGACGGGGCGGGAGGTGTCGCCGTGTGGGCGCACCCGGGCTGGCGAATCAGACAGGGGGATCTTCTCGAGAACCTCATCGTTTCGGGCGTGCGCGGGCTCGAGGCGTGGCACCCGAATCACACCGAGCGCATCTCGGCCGAGATCGCCGCGGTCGCAAAGGCGCGGGGCCTCGTGTGCACCGGCGGCTCCGACTTTCATTTCGCCGAGCTCATGCAGGCGGACATCGGCGAGATCACGGCTCCCTACGAGAGCACGGTCGCCCTGCGGAAGGCTGCGCGCAAGCCACATTTGACTTGACCCTTATTTTCAAGCTCACGTACATTCCATGGAACGTTTCTCCACGGCGCGGTCACCCGTTCGGATGTATTCGGCGATGAGCGACTCAATGGCGGAACACGGCACCGGTGAGAGCCGCGAGCGGAAGGTGATCCGCGCGGCCCTCTTCACGGCGCTGAGCGTGGCGCTCGGTTTCCTCCTCGCCGCGGTGCCGAACGTCGAGCTCATGTCGCTCTCCGTCTTCCTCGGCGGCGTTTTCTGCGGCCCGCGCGTCGGGAGCCTCGTCGGCGTTTTGTCGGAGTCTTTGTTCTCCCTTCTCAATCCCCTCGGTCCGGCGCTCCCGCCGCTCTTCGCGGCGCAGCTCGCGGGGTTCGCGCTCGTCGGCCTCGTCGGGGGGCTCCTCGGGCCCCGGCTCAGGCCGGGGCGCTCGGGCGCGGTGCTCGTGAGCGCGCTCGCGGGCCTCGTTCTCACCCTGATCTACGACGCCCTGACGAACGCGGCGACGGCGTTCATCGCCCTCGGGCCGCGCCGGCTCGTCGAGGGCCTGGGTGGGGTCTTCGTCGCCGGCGCCCTCTTCATGGTCATCCACGTCGGCGTCAATACGGCGGTCTTCGCCGCGGCTGTCGTGCCCGTCGTGCGCGTCGCCCACGCATGGCAGAGGGGTGGTGGGCGATGAAGCCTCTCTCGATCGCGCTGGGCGCCGTGCTCGCCGCCTCGGTGCTCGCGGCGGCTCCCGGCCGGGGGCGGGCGCAGGGAACAACCGGCCCGGCGGTTCCGGCGGCGGCTCCCGCGCCGGAAAAGTCTCTCCCGGGATCGTTCGCCTCGGATTCCCTCCTCATGCCGACGGAGGTTTTCGTTCTCACCCGCGAGGAGCTTCTCCAGTACAACATCCATACGCTCGAAGACGTGATGAAGCTTCTTCCCGGGGTCGTGTTCTTTCGGGAGGGGCCGCCCGAGGCCTTCGGCGGCTTCTCGATCGACGGCCGGAGCCATTTCGGGGTGAATCTCTTCGTGAACGGTTTTCCCGCCGTCGACCCGTACACCTTCGAGTCGTTCATGAAGTTCCTTCCGCTCTCGCGGGTCAAGCGGATCGAGGTGATCTACAGCGGGTCTCCTTTCGTCACGGGGGATCTCTCCTCGAACGGCGCCATCAACGTGGTGCTCGAGGAGGGAGGGCGTTCCGGCCCTTCGACGGACGTCAACTTCACCTATGGAGGCTCGAAGCGGCGGGTGAGGCGGGCCTGGTTCGCCACGCCGCGCGCCCACATCGGCGCGGTCCTCGCCTACGACGAATATCTCCAGGACGCCTCCCAGCTTCTCGTCGCCGACCCCGCGGCGAAGCTCGGGAAGTCCGACATGCGCTCGATCCTCGCCGAGATCGTCATCCATTCGCGCTCGGGAGACGACGTGCTGCTGCGTCTCCATCGCGCGGAGGAAGACTTCATCGGCACCGCGCTCGCGGGCGACGAGGACGTCCGCTCGTCGGGATTCGATTCGGAGATCGAGTATCGGCGCGCGGGCTTTTCGGCGTCGGTCAGGCAGCGGGTGCTCAAGGTCGCACGCAGCGCCGGCCGTATCGAGAGCTTCACGCTCGGCGGCGCGGGAAGATGGGCGGGCTCGTTCGGCCCGCTCGGCGTTCGCGCCTTCGTCGGCGGCGAGCGGACCGATTTCGACAATGACCTCTCCGGCGTCTCGTTCGACCCCTCCTACCGGCGCGTCGAGGGAGGGGTGACGGTCGGGTCCCGCCTCCCGACGGGCGTCACCGTGCGGGGGGGCGCCTTCGGCGGGGATCACAGCGACGTCGGCCGCTACGGCGGTGCGGAGCTCGCCGTTGCCAAGAAATGGAGCGGGAGCTTCACCCAGAGCGTGACGCTCGCGCGGCGTCTTCGCCTCCCGTCGGCCGCCGAGCTCTTCCAGCCGCCTTTGCCGTCCACCGTGGAGGGCATCCCCGATACGACGACCGGCAGCGCCGGCCTCTCTCCCGAGGTATCGGATGAGATCTCTCTCGGGGCGCGCGTTTCACCTGTGACCCTCGATCTCTTCGCCCGCAGCGAGCACTCGCGGATCGTGCTCGTCGGGACGAGACCGCGCGTCTTCCGCGCCGAAGGGAGCGGCTCCGTCGTCGGGGCGCGCGGCCGGTTCGAGAAAGGCTTCGGGTACCGCCGCTTCGACTGCACCGTCGCGCTCGGCGCCGAGGGCTACGGCAGGCGCAGCGACTTCACTCCGGGCGTTCCGCGGTACCGCTTCACGGGGAAGATTCTCGTCAGTCATCCGATTTTCAGGGGCGCCGAGATTCTCTCGGTCGCGCTCAACTCCGAAGTCGAGGGGAAACGCCCGTGGCCCGGGACCACGCTCGCCCCGTACGGCGTCCACGATCTCTCGGCCTCCTTCACCATCATGAGCGCACGTGTGTCGGTCGAGTACCGAAACGTTTTCAACGCCCGGTACGAAACGGTCCCTGGCTTCCTCATGCCGGGCCGCTACTACCTCATCGGCATCTTCTGGGAGCTGTTCGACTGACGGCTCGCGCCCGAAATCCATTGGCAGGAAATTTGGCAACGGCTGACTGATTTGTTTCGATCAGCCGCGGCGCGCGGGGCGCCCGTTGGGGCGGTTGCAATGTGCATGCGCCCGTGCAGCCTGCAAATGGCTCCCGGCCGTCCGCGCGGCCGCGCACGCCCTGCGCCCGACGGGGGGAAGGCCTTGATTCGAGGCGCGCCGCGCGGGTTTTCACCGCGATTCCCCGATCGCCACGGGTCGGGCAAAGGAGGCCCGCCGCGAGCCCTGCGCGCCCCCCCGATCCCCTTTCCCGTCAATACATTAATAGAGCCTCCGGCCGGTGGCATACATCTTGCGCCTCGCGGGTGTTGTCGCAGGGGGCGAGGAGCGCGCCCGACGGAAAAATCGGGTTCGATGACTCTCATGGTTGATTATTTGCATAGCTTCTCGCGAAACCCTTAAGCCGGGCGGAGGGTGTTATTGAAAGACAAGATAGCCAATCATCTTCTGGAATCGAGCCTCATCAGCCAGGAGCAGCTGGAGCTCGCCGTGAGCGAGCAATCAAAGGGCGGCGGCAGCCTCGGGTATAACCTCGTCAAGACCGGGGCGATATCCGAGCGTGCATTCTCCGAGTTCCTCTCGCAGACGTACAACGTCCCCGCCGTCGATCTCGACGAGCTGGAGCCGGACGAGCATTCGATCGAGCTCATACCGTCCGAGGTCGCCACGAAGTTCCAGGTCGTCCCGATCAAGCGGGAGGGCCGCGTTCTCACCGTGGCAATGGCGAACCCCGACAACATCTTCGCGATCGACGACATCAAGTTCATCACGGGTCTCGAGGTCAGGCCCGTCGTCGCGACCGAGACGGCGATCAAGCGCGCCATCGACCGCTTCTACGAATCGGCCGACTCGCTCGCCGAAGTGATGAAGGACATGCAGGAGGACTTCGAGATCGTCGACGAGCTCGACGAGGACGCCGCTCTCGCCGAGGCGCAGAGCGAGGATGCCCCCGTCGTCAAGCTGGTCAACTCGCTCATCACCGACGCCGTGAACAAGGGTGCGAGCGATATTCACATGGAGCCCTTCGAGAAGAAGCTCCGCGTGCGGTACCGCATCGACGGCGTGTTGCACGAGATGATGTCGCCCCCGTACAAGATGAAGAGCGCCATCATCTCGCGCCTCAAGATCATGGCCGAGCTCGACATCGCGGAGAAGCGCGTTCCCCAGGACGGCCGCATCAAGATCCGGATCGGGAACAAGAAGATCGACCTCCGCGTGAGCTCGCTCCCGACGATCTACGGCGAGAAGATCGTGATGCGAATCCTCGACAAGGCGAACCTCCAAATCGATCTCACGAAGCTCGGCTTCCAGGCCGACGCGCTCCAGAAGCTCGTCAAGGGAATCGAAATGCCGTACGGTATGGTGCTCGTGACGGGGCCCACCGGAAGCGGCAAGACGACGACCCTCTACTCGGCTCTCAACAAGATCAACCTCCCCGAGTTCAACATCTTGACGGCGGAAGACCCGGTCGAATACAACATCGACGGGATCAACCAGGTCATGGTCCATGAGGAGATCGGGCTCACCTTCGCCGCGGCGCTTAAGGCCTTCCTCCGCCAGGATCCGAACATCGTGATGGTCGGCGAGATCCGCGACCTCGAAACGGCGTCGATCGCCGTGAAGGCCGCGCTCACCGGCCACCTCGTTCTCAGCACGCTGCACACGAACGACGCGCCGAGCACCATCAATCGAATGATCGACATGGGCATCGAGCCCTTCCTCGTTTCGAGCTCGGTCAACGTGATCCTCGCGCAGCGGCTCATACGCAAGCTCTGTCCGAAGTGCAAGAAGAAAGAGAAACTCCATCCCGAGGCGCTCCGTGAGCTCGGCGTGGGCGCGGAGGAGGCCTTCGACATTTGCGGGCCGGTCGGCTGCCCCTCGTGCAGCAACACGGGCTACGCGGGCCGGTCGGGTCTCTACGAGGTCATGCCCGTGTCGGACGCGCTCCGGGAGATGATTCTCAACCGCGCCTCCGCGTCCGAGATCAAGGAACAGGCGGTGAGGGAAGGAATGATTACGCTTCGCGGCGACGGCATCCTCAAGCTCAAGGCCGGCGTCACCTCCCTCGAGGAAGTGTTGAGAGAGACGGCTGCCTAACC
>JBGPBA010000120.1:0-5005 GCA_041481005.1 Candidatus Krumholzibacteriia bacterium
CGCCCCGGGCGAGGTGGCTCTCGATCTCGTGGCCGCGGCGAGGGCGCTCTTCATCGACGATCTCGAGCCCGCGGCCGCGCTCGCGGCCGCATTGCGCGCCCGGGAGGAGAAGATTCCCGTCCTCATCGACGCCGGGTCACTCCGCGAAGGAGTTCGGGAGCTTCTTCCCCTGTGCGACTACATCATCGCGAGCGAGCATTTCGCCGAGCAGCTATCGGGGGGCACCAATCTCGGGAAGGCGCTCGAGACCCTCTCGGGATTCAAGCCGAAGGCCGCGGCGGTCACGCTCGGAGCCGAAGGATGCCTCGCCTTCGCGGAGGGGAGATTCATCGAAGTCTCGGGTTTCAAGGTGAAGGCGGTCGATACGACGGGCGCCGGGGACGTGTTTCACGGGGCGTATCTTTTCGGCGTGCTCCAGGGTTGGGATGCGTTTCGCTGCTGCGTCTTCTCGAACGCCGTGGCCGCACTCAAATGTCGAAAGCTCGGAGGCCGCGCGGGGATCCCGAGCTTCCCGGAGGCGGTCGAATTCATCTCGAGGGAGCGCCCCGGGATCGATTTTCCCCTGAAGAAAGCGTAGGGACGCCCCGTCCGCCGGGCCCACTGCGCCCGCCCCGGCGCAGCGTCTTCAATCAAGGGTGTAGCGTTTCTCCTCGCCCGTCCCCAGATCGAATACGACGTAGCCCGGCGCCTCGAGGAGCCCCATGAGCTCGCCCGGGTTCACGAGCCACGTGCTCCCTATCTTCTCGATCTTCCCCCGGTGCGTGTGCCCATAGAAGACCGCGGCGTACTTCTGCGTGCACGCAAGGCCGCGCGCGAACTCGGGGCGGTGCGTGAAAGCGACCTCGCCGTTCTCGGTCTCGACGATGCCGACCTCGCCGTAGAGCTTCACATTCGGGAATTTCTTCGAGACGTTGCTGATCATGTAACGGTCACCTTCATTGTTTCCGAAGACCATGTGCACGGGGCCGTTGAATTTCGCGAGCCTGTCGATGACGAATGGCGAGCAGATGTCGCCGCAGTGAAAGAGCGCTCCGACGCCGAGGGCGTTCAGCGCGTCGATCGCCTTCTCGACGTTCTTGATGTGGTCGTGTGTATCGCTCATGACGGCGATTCTCATGCGGGTTCCTTTCTCCTCGACCTCAATCTTGAGCCTTGCAGCCGGCTCCCGTTTCGAGTACGTTAATTATAGGCCATCGATAGGGGGTTGGTGATGAAAAATCTACTCATGCTCGCGTCCGTGACGTGTCTCGTCTGCGTCATGGCGGTCGCATCGATCTCGGCGAGGACGTGGCGCGTCAATCAGCAGGGGACGGGGGACGCCCCGACCATTCAGGCCGCGGTCGATAGCTCGGCCGCGGGGGACACGATTCTCGTGGCGCCGGGCTCATATATCCAGAGCACCATTCAGCTCAACCTCGACGACAGCCTGACGATCATGAGCGAAGCCGGCGCCGAGGCGACCGTTCTGCGATCCTCGGCCGAGTACATAATGGATGTCGCCTGGTCGGATCATGTGACGGTGCGCGGGTTTCTCTTTGAGAATAGCGGCAGCGGCCTGCTCCTCTACTGGTCAGCCTACTGCTCGATTGAGGAGAACATCTTTCGCAATAATACCGGAGAAGCCATCGCCGGCGACGTCAGCGGCCCTGCGGAGATTACGAATAATCTGATCTACTCGAATGGAGGGGGAATCTATTTCGGCGATGCGAGCGGCGGGATCACGCTGACGAACAACACCATCGCGCATAACGCTCAGGGCGCAGGCTTCAGCTGCGACGGGCCGGGGCTCTATCTTTACTGCAATATCATTGCGTATAACAATTTCGGAGTTGAAGCCTTCTGCAACGTGTACCAATGTAACGACGTCTTCGGGAACGGGACGAATTACATCATGGATCCCGGGGCCACAAACGGGAATATCTCGCTCGATCCGCTCTTCTGCGGCGCCAATCCCGAGCTGTCCGGCAACTACTATCTGCAGGGCGCCTCGCCATGCGCTCCGGGAAACCGTCCCGACGGATGCTCCTGCGAAGTGATCGGGAGAAGCCCCGTGAAATGCGAGGTGAGCGTTCAGAAGAGGAGCTGGGGAAGTATCAAGGAAATGTACCGATAGGCCGCGCCCGACGTCGGGTGCCGCGGAGCCGGCTTGGCCGCATAGAAAGGACCCTGGGTGATGGACGAATTCATTCTCGTATTCGTAACGACGTCATCGAGAGAAGAGGCCGAGAAGATCGCGAACAAGCTCATAGACGTCAAAGCGGCGCCCTGCATCAATATCATCCCTTCGTGCCTATCGATCTATGAATGGCAGGGCGGGATCTCGAGGGATGAAGAATCCCTCATGATCATCAAGAGCAATAGAGCGTCATTCTCCAAGATCAAGGAAGTAATCGAGCTGCTTCATTCATACGATGTGCCTGAAGTGATCGCCGTCTCCGCGGGCGATATTTCCGAGAAGTACAGATTCTACCTCGAAGGTTTCTTCAAGGGCGCCGAATAGTCCCGGGGCACCCGCTCGGCGGGCCCATTCATAATGTGCGTCGTCGGCCTCACTCCGCGCCCACGGCCGACGCCCTGCATTCGATCTCCCGCAACCGCAATAATCACTGCCCCCCAGGAGGCGCGTGCTTCGTGGCACGTCTCTTGATCTCTCCCCTTTCAGGCAGAATTGCAGTGAAACTACATTCGAGGGGGGAGATCCGCGAATGCCCGGGAAACGGCTCGCGAAACTTATTGATTTTGCTGAACTTAAAGCCAAGCGAAAGGGCTCACTCAGCCTCTGCATGATCGCAAGGGACGAGTGTGAGCTCATCGGACGGGCCCTCTCGAGTGTCAAGGATCTGGTCGACGAGATGATCGTTGTCGATACAGGCTCGGTCGACAACACGGTCGCCGAGGCGAAGCGCTTCGGCGCAAGGGTCTTCTCGTTCCCCTGGAAAAACGATTTTAGCGCGGCGCGTAACTTCGCCCTCTCGAAGGCGACGAGAGAGTGGATACTCGTCCTCGACGCCGACGAGGAGATAGACGCCTCGGATCACGGCCGCATTCGCGACCTCATGAATGAGGGTGGGCGCGACGCGTTCATCATGCGGCAGTGGACCTATACGAGGCAGACGCCCGGCTTCGGATGGAAGCAGGTCCCGGCGGAGAGCCGGATGAATATGACGTGCGGCGGCTACTACGAGAGCCGTCAGGCGCGCCTCTTCCACAACGAGTGCCTCATCCGCTACGAGGGCGAGATCCACGAGACGCTCGATTGGTCGCTCATGGCCGCCAACGTCCCTCTGCGCGAAACCGATATCGTCATCCATCACTACGGGCGAATGGAGGAGACGGGGCGCGTGTGCCGGAAGTCGTTCGTGTACTGCGCCGCCGAGAGGCGAGGCGCCGAATCGCACGCGTCGAATCCCCGATGCCTCTATGAGATGGCCGCCCAGCTTCTCGACCTCGGAATGGTCGACGAGGCGCTCGCGCACGGCGAGAAGGCAATCGAGCTCGAGCCCAAAGCTTGGGAGCTGTGGAACGTCGCCGCGCTCGCGCTCCTGCGGCGCGGTGAGAAGGAAAAGGCGCTCGAGTACTTTCACCGGGCGCTCGAGATCGGCCGCGACATCCCCGAGCTCTGCAACAATCTCGGTGTCGTCTTCATGGAGCAGCACGAGCCCGCCGAGGCGCTCGTCTATTTCGAGCGCGGCCTCGCGGTCGACGGAAACGGCGCGGATCTCCTGCGAAACGCCGCGACCGCCTGCGCCCGGTGCGGCGACCTCGAGCGAGGGCGCGGATACATTGAGCGTTCGCTCGCGGCCGACCCGTTTGCCGCTCACTCGCACGCGATTCATGCCGACCTTCTCGAGAGGCTGGACGACCTCGGCGGGGCCGCCGAGGCGCTCGAGAAGATTCGTTTCCTCCGCGGCACGCCCTTCAAGGTTTATGTGAAGGCGACGCAGATCTACGTTCGGATGGGGATGATCGAGGAGGCCGATGCGATGGTCGAGCGTGCGCTCGCCGAGTTCCCCGAGCGGGAAGAGCTCCTCTACATCGCCGGGAAGACGGCCGAGCTCGGCGGCGAGGACGAGCGGGCCGCCTCGTGGTACCATCAATTTCTCGCGCTTCGGCCGGGTCACGTCGATGCGCACGTGAGCCTCGGCTGCATCTGCGAGAGGGGCGAGAGGTTCGAGGAAGCGCTCGCCCACTTCGGTGAGGCTCTCCGGATCGATCCGGCGAATGCGCGCGTCGAGGTGAATATCGGCATCGTGCTCGACAAGCTCGGCCGGACCGATGAAGCGGCGAGCCGCTTCGACCGCGCCCTGGCGAAAGGCGAGCGATCGGGCTTCGCGTACAACGCGGTCGGCTGCCACCACGCGCGGGCGAACAGATTCGAAGAGGCGCTTCCCTATTTCACGAAGGCCGTGGAGCTCGAGCCGGCGGAGTCCTCATATTACCGAAATCTCGGCCTTGCGTGCGAGAAGCTGGACCTGATCGAGCAGGCCGCTCGGGCGTACGAAAAAATGGCCCGGCTCGATCCCCTCATGGCTCCCCTTGCCGACGAGCGCCTGAGAAAGCTCCGCTCCCTCGTAACCCAGGAGACATAAGAGCGGCACGTGTGCTAAACTCCCCCCGCGGATACACGCCGCACGTGATCAATATGAAACAATTCAGTATCGGTCTCGCGCTGAGTGGTGGGATCGCGAAAAGCGCGGCCCACGTCGGCGTTATAAGGGCTCTCGAGGAGCACCGAATCCGGATCAACTACCTCTCGGGCACGAGCGGCGGTTCGATCGTCGGCGCCTTCTACGCCTCCGGCAAGAGCGTCGAGGAGATGGCGCGCCTCGCCGGGAACGTCCGGTGGATCGACCTCGCGGCGCTCACCCTGCCGAGGCTCGGGTTCCTGTCGAGCGAGAAGATACGGCGATTCATTGCCGACGAGATCGACGACCTCGACTTCGCCGATCTGGATATCCCGCTCGCCGTCGTTGCGGCGGACATCTTGAGCGGCGCCAAGAAAGTC
>JBGPBA010000121.1:0-4991 GCA_041481005.1 Candidatus Krumholzibacteriia bacterium
CTCAAGGGAATCGCCTAGAAATGGCTTGATTTATCTCATGGAGGCGTCTATTTTACTCTGGAAAAATATTGGACCGCGATTGGCTAAGGAGGAATACACGGTCATGGTGAGGAGATTGATCGTTCCGGCTCTCTTCGTTATTCTCATGTTCTCTGGCTGCAACCTCGTCAACAAGGTCGTCAAGGATATCCCCATCCAGGATCAGGACAGGCTCGAACAGGAGTACGCGGGCAAGCAGGCCTGGACGAGATCGCTCCTCATCGACCTCGGCCCGGCGGGGGTCATCGACCGCGACACCGAGGTTAAGATCATTTCCGTCGATCTGCACTGGACGGGATCCGTCCTCGTCGAGCCGCCAAACCACCATCGGATCACGCACGCCTTCAATCTCGAGCGGCCCCTCACCGTGCAGGCGGTCAACGAGAAGATGGACAAGCTCTTCTGGTTCACGAAACCCGAGTACCGGTACCGCATGAACCTTCGCAAGTACGGCAAGAAGACCGCGAAGGCGATATTCGAGCATCAGATCTTCAAAGGGATGAAGCGCGACGCCGCTCTCGAGTCGTGGGGATACCCCGATGAGATGAAGAGCACCGACATCGGCGGACGGGCCGAGGAGCAGTGGATCTACAAGGACACCCGCCAGAAGAACAAAAAGCGCTACGTCTTCATGGTCGAAAACGCCGTGGATAGCTGGGAGGAGTAGGGGAAGGGGCCGGCCGATTCATCGCCGTTATCCGTATTCGCACACCGACCGTACGCGCCGCGCCAGGGCATAAAAATGTCCCCGCCGAAGAGTGGGGGGCATGCCTTGGGACGCATCTCTTACATAAGAGCTGAGCCCGCGGTTTTTTTTTAATCCAAGACAGCCCGCCTCACTGCTCTAGCAGGGACTTTTGATTTCACTTTCATTATATCCTGGTTTGCCGAGCCTGTCAACGGCCAGTACGCGGTTTTATCCGAAATCCTTCGGGCAGCGCGTCGTCTACCCCGCTTTGCCCGAATTGTTTTCTCTGCCGCCCTGCGCCAAATAGAGGCCGAAGAGCATAACGGCGCCCCCGACGATGAAGAGCCGCGTGATCTCCTCGCCGAAAAAGAGTCCCCCGAAGGCCGCCGCGAAGGGCGGGTTGAGGTAGACGAAGGAAGCCACCGAGGTCGCGGGCATGCGCTTGAGCGCGGCGAACCAGACCCAGAATCCGACGATCGTGCAGAGAATGATGAGGTACGCGAGCGCGATCCAATGCGTGGGCTCGAGCCCCGCCGCGGCGCGAAAGAAGGGCCCCCGGGCGACGGCGAGAACGGGGAGCGTCCCGATGATGATGCTGAGGAGGGTCACCGTCATCGGCGAGGTCCGCGCGAGGAGATTCTTGCCGACCGTCGTGTAGATCGCCCAACTGAACGGAGCGAGCGCCGTGATGAGAACGTAATGGAGGTCCGAGTGGGCGAGGTCGGCGGCTTTCCCGAGCCCGACGCTCCCCCAGCGCACGACGACGAAGAGCCCCGCGAGCGCGATGAAGATGCCCAGAACCCTCCGCAGGGGCACCTTCTCCCGGAGAAAGATGACGGCGAGAACGAGGGTGAAGAGGGGGGACAGGGTCGTGAGCAGCGCGGCCGCACCGGGCTTGATCTCGCTTTGCCCCACGTAGAGGAAGTAGTTGTAGCCGGCGATTCCCGTGAGTCCCATCGCGACGATTCGAAGCTTCGCCGAGCGGAAGATCTCGACGCACTCGCGGCGCCTCGATGGGACGGCCGCGAGATACAAGGCGCCGAAGACCGCCGCGGGGAGGTATCTCGCGAGCACGAGCTCGGCGGGGGAGAAGACGTCTCGAAGATACTTGATCGCCGTGAACGAGTTCGACCAGATGACGAAGAGGAGCACGAGAAGAAGCTTCATCGGCACCGTCGAGGCGCGCTCGCCGCTCGGCTGTCGGGTCATCATAGGCAATCCTTCGAAACGACGCGAAACGATAGGGAGCAACTTGAAACAAGAAGGCAGAGTATGATATAATGAATGTGTGGGGAGTGGCAAGAAAAGCAACGTGTGCAGTACACCATCGGAAAGGATGTGAGGGGGATGCTCAAACGTACCATCCTGCTTGCAGCCCTCGCCGCCCTGCTTTTTGCTTCCGCGGCGGAGGCGATCGTCCCCGGCAAGGGGAGACAGGGGCGTAAGCTCCTGCGGTATTCCTACTACGCTCAATTCCTGCAGAACGACAAGCTTCAGGTCTACCAGGATTACGGTTATCCCGTGCACCGGCTGCGGGTGTTCGGGTACGGCGAGGTCCTCGAGCACTGGTTTTACTATGAGGACGGCATCGAGTTCGTATTCGACGGGAACTCGAACCTCGTCAAGACGTGCCGGTTCCAACCCATGGACAAGCGGGTGAGGCTCGAGGAATTCCCGGGATACGGAGGTTACGGAGGGTAGCGCGTTCGGGGTGCGTGAAGCGGGCTGACCATCTCAGCCTCCGCACGAGGGACGTTTGAAAGGGATAGGCTCTTCGCCCCAAGTTTCAGGAAAGCCACGCGACGTTTCTGACGTGATACTCGGGAGGGCGAGCCGAAGATTCCACTTTCGAACGTCCCTTTTCTATGGGGGCCCCGGCATTCGCGGCGTCGTTCCCGCCCGGCTCCTCGTAAAAAATAGTTGAAATACCGGGAGAAAGTTGATATATTGGGCGGCACGATCGTGTACGTTTTGCGCATGGGGAGGGTTTCAACCAATTGTCAATTAACAAGTTGAACCGAAGAGGTGATTAATGAGCTGCGGCAAGCCACATGAAAAAAGCTCGGTAGTCCCGACCGAAGTCCACAAGACTTTGTCCAAACATATGCTCGTCGACGGTTTCCCCTTTGTGCTCGATATGGACAAGAGCCACGGCTCCTACCTCATCGACCATGCAACGGGCAAGGAATACCTCGATTTCTTCACCTTCTTCGCCTCGAGCGCTCTCGGCCACAACCATCCGGGAATGAAGGAGAAGGGCTTCTACAAGAGAATCGGCGAGATGGCCATCACGAAGCCGTCCAACTCCGATCTTTACACGGTCGAGATGGCCGAGTTCGTCGACACGTTCGCGCGGGTGGCGGTGCCGCCGGGGCTTCCGAACCTCTTCTTTATCGACGGCGGAGCGCTCGGCGTCGAGAACGCGCTCAAGGCGGCCTTCGATTGGAAGGTGCGCAAGAACTTCGCGCGCGGGTACAAGGAGGAGAAGGGGCACAAGGTCATCCATTTCAAGGAGGCCTTCCACGGCCGTACCGGCTATACGATGTCGCTCACGAATACCGATCCGGCGAAGACGAACTATTTTCCCAAGTTCAGTTGGCCGCGAATAGAAAACCCGAAGATCACCTTCCCGCTCGAGAAGCACCTCGGCGAGGTCGTCGCCGCGGAGAAGCGCGCGGTAGCGGCGATCGAGAAGGCTTTCAGCGAGAACATAGACGACGTCGCCGCCATCATTATCGAGCCCATTCAAGGCGAGGGAGGCGACAACCACTTCCGGCCCGAGTTCTTCAAGGAGCTCCGCCGCATCGCCAACGAGCGTGAGGCGATCCTCGTGTTCGACGAGGTACAGACCGGCGTCGGCATGACCGGCAAGATGTGGTGCCATCAGCACTTCGGGGTCGAGCCCGACATTCTCGCGTTCGGCAAGAAAACCCAGGTGTGCGGCATGATGTCGAGCAACCGGATCAACGAGGTCGAGAGCGTGTTCAAGGTCTCGAGCCGCATCAACTCGACCTGGGGCGGGAACCTCGTCGACATGTATCGGGCGAAGCGCATTTTCGAGATCATCGAGGAGGATGGGCTCGTCGCGAATGCGGCGATGATGGGAGAGGTCCTGAACAAGCATCTATTGGATCTCGAGAAGCGCCACGTGGGGCTCGTTTCGAACGCACGCGGCCGGGGGCTTTTCTGCGCGTTCGATCTCCCGGACACCGCGTGCCGCGACGCCGTGCTCACCTCGATCATGAAGCGCGGCCTTATCGTGCTCAAGTGCGGCGTGAAGACGATCCGGCTTCGTCCGCCCCTCAACGTGAAGAAGGACGAGATCGACAAGGCCGCGGGCATCTTGGACGAGGTGCTCAAGGAGTACGCCGGGGCTGTTTGCTCGGGGAACGGCTCGGGCGCGGTGCATACCGAGTAGAGAACGGACGGGGGGCGAGGAGGGCAATCCCTCAGTCGTCGTCCGACTTCGATTTGCGGCTGTGCTTCTTCGAGTCTTTTTCCGGAAAAGAGGGGGGGCTCGCCGAGTCCTCTTTCTCCCTCTTCTTAAAATCCTTGGTACGGTAATCGTTTCGGTAGAACCCGCTCCCCTTGAGGATGTGTCCGACGGCCTGGATGACGCGGTACACGCTTCCACGGCACTTCGGACAGTGTTTCCTCGGCGGCGCCGTGATGCGCTGTTCGCATTCGAATTCGTATCCGCATTTTTCGCACGAGTAGCGATAGGTGCCCATCGTAGTTCCTTTTGTCCTCGCGGGTCCTGTCGCCGACTGCGCCCCGTCCGTGCTCGCCGCGCGCGCCGGGGCGGCGACGAGCTCCTCGCCCGTCAGCGCCCAGAGGCGCCGCACCCGCGTCCGGACCCGCGCCCGGCGCCGTGCGCCACGTTCCAGGGGGCCCCGTCGGCGCCACCCGCGCCGGTGTTTGAAGCATAGGCATAAGATCGCGGCAAATCAAGCTAAAGTCTGACGCTCTCCCCGGCCGGACGCTCGGTTCCCGAATAACGGCTTGTGCCGGACGGCGGCATCGTTTAGTATTATAATGACTTGCCGGACGTGCCCGGCGCCGGCGAAACGGTCGAATGCCAAGGAGGGATCTCGTGAGACGGACGCTCGTATGCATCATCGTGGCCATGCTCTCGCTTGTCTTCGTTGCGAGTGATTCGCACGCGGCCGTGGGGAACGCCGTGGCCGTCATCAGGGTGAAGCTCACGCACGAGATCTCGCAGGCCGAGCTCGTCGCGCGCAACGTAGACCTTCTCCATATTTAC
>JBGPBA010000122.1:0-4967 GCA_041481005.1 Candidatus Krumholzibacteriia bacterium
ATTGCCCCCTCGCTCATTCCCCGAAAGCTCGGGGACCATCGAAAGACCGATCGGCTGGATGCGGTCATGCTGGCGAAGCTCTACCGCAGCGGACACCTCACGGCGATCCATGTTCCGAACGAGGAGCAGGAGGCGCTTCGTCGGCTCATCAGGCTTCGATACACCTACCAGGAGCAGTGCAAATCGACGAAGCGGCGGATCTGCAGCATCTTGCTCACGCACGGGCTCGCATACCGCGAGGGGAAGTCATACTGGACCAAGAAGCACAAGACGTGGTTGAACACGCTGCGCCGCGATCTCACCGGACCGCTCCAGACGGCGCTCGCGGCCGAGCTCGAGCACCTCGAGTACCTCGAGATGAAGCGCAATGCGCTCGATGCCGATATTGAACGGTACGCCCAGCAGTCGCCCTATCGCGTGTATGTCGAGGTGCTCTGCTGCCTGAGAGGCATCAAGATACTTACTGCCATGACGCTCGTCGCGGAGATCGACGACATCAACCGGTTCCGGTCGCCCCGAAGTCTCATGGCCTACTTCGGCCTTGTTCCCTCAGAGTACTCTTCAGGCGATCGGGAGCGCAGAGGACCCATCACCAAAGCCGGGAACAAGCACGCACGGCGAGTGCTGGTCGAAGCGGCCTGGAACAACCGTCATAGCGCGGCCGCCGATCTCATCCTTAACAGGAGAAGACAGGGACAGCCACCCGAGATCGTCGCCATCGCCATCAAGGCTCAGCACCGGCTCTCACGAAAGTTCTATCATCTGAGCCACAAGAAGCACCTGCACGTCGCCATCACTGCCGTAGCCCGTGAGCTCTGCGGCTTCGTGTGGGCCATCATGAAAGCGGCGCCTCGTTACCAAGACGCCGCGTAAAGATCGTTCGCGAGAGGAGAGCTGCGATAGGAGAATCCTCGTCTGCGGTATGCGGTGTGGACTCATCCTCCTAATCCGCGACTCCTAGACTGAGACAGCTCCGGACGAACACAATGTAATGCGGTACCCAACCCGCGGATATCAGCTTGATGATCGTCGGTAATCGCTCTCCTCTCGCTCAGAAAATCGAGGTTGACACAGCCGGATCCATATCACCGCAAGAGGATCATCTTCCGGGTGATCTCGCGGCGTCCCATGCTCAGCCGGTAGAAGTAAACCCCCGAGGCGACCGACTCTCCGCGCTCGTTCGTGCCGACCCACGAAACTTCGTGGACGCCCGCGCCGAGCCTGCCGGCGACGAGCCTATTCACGAGGGCGCCCCGCGCGTCGTACACGTCGAGGCGGACGGTGGAGGGCGCGTCGAGCCCGAACCTGATGACGGTCCGCGGGTTGAAGGGATTCGGGAAGTTCTGGTCGAGGAACACGGCGCTCGGCAGGGCCGCCGCGTCTGTCGTGACCTCGTTGTCCGTTGAGAGAATCCAGTGGCCGGGATCGAACGCCACGTTCTGAACCGCGTCCTCGGCCCCGAAGAAGAAATGGAACTCGTTGTGCCGTTCGTCGACCCAGATGGTCGTATCAACGACGCGCTCCGTCGACGTGATCCTTAGATCGACGGGCATCGTGTATAAGGAATCCTGGAGCTGGTCGACGACGACGGTCAGGTTGATCCCGCCGTTCAGCGCGTACGCCTTGTGAGACCACTGATAGGTGAGACGGTCGGTCCTCGTGAGCCACTCGTTGAAGAACCAGCCGAGCGAAGAGCCGTGGTGCGCCTCGCACACCGCCCTGAAGTCATTCGTTTCGGCCGTTCCGAAGCGATAACGCGGGTCCGTCGCGTAATCCTTGAACGCGTGAAAGAAGGTGCTGTCCCCCATCACGTGGCGCAGCATGTGGAGCGTCCATGCGCCCTTGTCATAGACGACGTTGTCGAAGTAATACCACTGGTCGGGGTTATTCGGGTTCCGGAGAACGGGGCCGTTCCAATACGAGACGTGATCCTTGCCCTCCATGTACGACTTGAGCTTCGCCGCCCCCTGGAGATGCTCGAACCAGAGCGCCTCGCAGTAGCTCGCGAACCCTTCGTTGAGCCAGACGTGCACCCAGTTCTTGCAGGTGATCATGTCCCCGAACCATTGGTGCGACATCTCATGCACGTAGACCCAGTCGTAATAATGCGTGCCCGTCACGAGGGAGCCGCCGTAGCTCGTGAGCGTCTGGTGCTCCATGCCGCCGCCGATCGAGCAGAGCGCGACCCCGTATTTCTCATTGATGAAGGGGTAGAGCCCGAGAATCGACGAGAAGAATGAGAGTGCGGGAGCGGTGATGTTGAAGTCGGTTTGAGCCCTCGAGACGAGGCCCGGGTACACGTAGTGCGTGATGGGCATCGTGTCGCCGGGGGCGTAGACGAAGCGGTCGTCGAGCCTCGTGTAGACGGTCGCCGCGATCGAGGCGAGGTAGGTCGACATTTGGTAATCCTCGCGCCAGTGGTAGTTTCGATAGGCCGCGCCCCAGTGCGTTTCGGACTGTGAGCCGATGTAGGTGCCGTTCGAGACGGCTTGGATGCCTTCGGGGACCGCGAGGTAAATGTCGAACGTGGCCTTGTCATCGGGGTAGTCCTTGCACGGCCACCACGCCCTCGCTGACCACGGCTCGCTCAGAGAATAGACGAGCGGGTTCGAGCCCGCCGACGTGAAGAAGAGGCCGGGGTCGGCGGCGGCGGTCGGATTGCCCGTGTATGACACTTCGATCGTGACGATCCCGCCGTTCGCGAGCGGCGTCGGGAGGTTGACCGTGAGGAGGTTCGCCCCACGGGTCCAGGAGAGGGCTTCGCCGCCCGCTATCCGCACCGAGAGAATCGTGAGAACGACGTCGGCGTCGAGGTCGATTGCTCCGAGGGCGGCGGTGAGGCTCTTGATCGTCGCTTGGACGGTTCCCTCCACGGCCCTCGTCGTCGGATTGACCGCGACGTTGAGGTCGTAATGTTGAACGTCGAAGAGGAGCTGATTCGCCGTCGGCTGCGGGGCAAGCATCATCCCCGGGCCGGACGCGCGCCGGATTCGGGATGCCTCCATCTTTCGCAGCACGTCGCCGTGGATCTGTTCAAATGGGGACTGCGCCCAGGCGGAAGCCCCCGCAAGAAGGAAGGTTAAACCGATAATGATTCTTCGCAGCATCGTCTCGCCCCCTGAAACAGGTTATCGCATAACTAATTATAACATCCGACCGGCCGTTTGACAAACGCTGCTTTCGAAGGCCGTGGGGACCGCCCGGGGGGCTCCAGACGGGCCGTGGAGCGGGCCTGCCCGACTCCGATGGGTGCCGCGAAACGATGAATCGCAAAGGGGGCCCTAGCGGTTCTCGGGCTTGTTGGAGTAATTCTCCGAGCGATGCATCCGGGCGGATTTGATGAAGAACATGGGGATGTAGGCCGCCATGCGACCGAGATTCTCGGGATAGCTGAAGTAGCGCGCCACGTTGAAGAAGAGAGGGTGCAGAACGGGCAGGAATACGCCGCCGACCGCCTCTGCCTCCGAGAGCAGCTGCATAAGCCTCGTGCTCATGTTTGCCTTGAAGTCGGCCCCCGGTTCGAACCTGAGGTCCATGAAGTTTCGGCCGATGCTCAGGGTGCGGTAGACGCCGTCGCGGCTCGGGAGGTGGAGCGGCAGGTAGTACTGATTCTGGTAAACCGTCTCGTACTTGAATCCGGCGGCTTCGATGGCCGGCCGGGTATTCTCGGTCATGTTGTTGTAGAGCTCGCCGCCGTGCATGCACACGCCCGACACCTCTTCGCCGATGAACTCCTCGAGGCGTTTTTTCTCCTCGACCGCTGCCTTGAATTCGTCCCCGAAACGCTCCCGGGCGGTCGCGACGAATTCCCCGTGGAGGCCGATCTCGTAATCCCCGCCCTGTCTCCGGTAACGTTTGATCTCTCTCGCGCCGTAGAAGAAACCCATCGGTCGCAAGTAAACCGTGCTCCGCATTCCGTATTTTGCCTCGAGCCTGTGAATCGGGGGCATGTTGACGATGGCCCTGTCGACGTCGTAGCGGGTCGAGACACAGACGCGATAGGGCCGGCCGCGGTAATGGGGGAGCGGCCAGATACGGAGCTCGGGGATGCCGCGTCTATGGTGGGCGTCGCGCACGAGATCCCGAAAAGCGGCCACGTCGGCGCTCTCGTAGTTCCAGTGGAGGTGCGCCGTGTCGCGAAGACGCTCGAGGATCGGATCGAGCGCGTCCTTCGCGACGTCGGGTATCTGTCCCGAGCCCGCGGGCTTCACGTGGCTGTACCCGAAGTGGCCGAAAACCTCGAGGGCGAAGAGGTCGAGACCGGCGCCGCAGTCATACGTCATGCAGACGCTCCGGTCGGGCGAGCCCGCCGGGGCGGCGACGTCGAACGAGGGAATCCGGAGCTCCTTCCTATCGACCTCGATGACGGCGCGGCTCAACTCGCACGAGACCCGGAGAAGGCCGTCGCCGGCTCTCTCCGTCAGGATCTCGGAGGATTGCCTCGCCTCCCACCACGAGGCGACCTCCCTCTGAGGCACCATCCACACGTCGCCGCGGGAATTCATGTGCCGGAGGAAGCTCTCGTAGACGGGCCGGGGGCGGGCATAGATATGACGGAGTATCTGCCGTTTCACGACGGCGGTGTTCACCGGCCGGTCCTCCGTTTGTAGGGCTTGAGCTTCTTCAGGAACTCCTGATAGCTGACCGAGCCGACGAGCGGGACGCCGCACCGGGCGACCGGCACCGCGGGATTTCCCTGGACGAGGGTCATCGGCGGAATGTTCCTCGTGACGACGCTCCCGGCGGCCACGGCGGCCCCGCGCCCGATAATGACGTTCGGTAAAACGATGACGCCCGGGCCTATGAAAACGTCGTCTTCGATCTTGATCGAAATCCTATCTTCCCCGGGTCCCTTCGACTGAACGGGGACCCCTCGGAAGTGCCCGATGAGAGTGGCTCGCATGTTGATCTCGACGTTGTTGCCGAGGGATATTCGTTCGGGATATTCCGTCTCGAGGATGAGGTCG
>JBGPBA010000123.1:0-4871 GCA_041481005.1 Candidatus Krumholzibacteriia bacterium
CCATCCAGTTCCCGAACCGGGGTTCCTCCGAGAAGGGGCTCAAGAACGAGAGGACCCTCTCGCTTTTGATATCGATGCTCCCGAGAATCCGCCCCACTTCGGGGAGCCCCCGCACCTGGCCGGTGAACGCGCGGGCGAGCCGCAGAGGCCAGAGGATCCAGGCGGAAGAGGCGAGTCCCGCGATCGCGAAAAGCGGCGCTGCGACAAGGCAGCTTCTCTTCCGCGTGAAGACGGCCGCCAGGCGGGCGACCAGGTATGGAAAGACGAATGCACTGACGACGTTGAAGAGCATGAGCCCCGGGAACACCGGCAGGCCGGTGAGCTCCATGCTGCTCGCGACGAAGAGGTGGTATGTCCACATGTACCTGATCGGCATGTCGGGGAGCCACGGCTCCCGGGGCGGGATTCCCCGGTCGAGGATCTCGTTCACCACCGAGGCGTGGTACCACGAGTCCGAACGAATCATGAGAAACCCGTTCACGAGGCACGAAACGATAACGAGCGCTCCGAAGAGAACGCAGACGATCAGGACTGCCGCCGGAATCGGGGAGGTTTCCCGCGTTCCGCCGAACCGTTTCGTGAGGATCATCCCCGCGAGAAAGAGGCAGACGGTCACCGAAAACGCCTTGACCGACGTCGAGAGCGTTCCGAAGACGGCGTGGAGCCCCAACACGAGTAGGGCCGCGATAATGGGCGACAGAACGAGCGGAAGAAACAGATCGTCGACGCGCGGCCGATCCCTGTTTCCCAGCAGACCGAGAAGGATGATTCCCGGGACATAGTATGCAAGCACGAATCCCGAGGCGACTTTCAGGACGGCGGGAGCCCCGAGGAAAAGCGGAAGGGGAAGAGCGAGCGCCAGCGTCAAGAGGACGATCTGAATCGGTCGAGACTGCATACGGCTCATTACACTACCGAAAAACCGGGGAAGCGGCAACGCTTTTCGCTCCTGCGCCGCGCGATTGGGGCGCACATACACGTTCCGGGCATTGCGCATTTGCCTGCCACTCGGTATACTGGCGCCGTGGCGATGAAGGAACGATTGATACGAGAGATTCAAAAGAGCGTCGAAGGCGCGGTTCTCCTTCGGGAGCCCCTGGCCAATCACACGACATACCGCGTGGGAGGGCCCGCCGAGGTGCTCGTTCGGCCGCGCAGCGCGCGGGAGGCGGGCCGAGCCTATGCGCTCGCGCGCCGCGAAGGCATTCCGGTCACCATCATCGGCGCCGGATCGAACGTGATCGCGCCCGACGAAGGGGTGGCGGGACTCGTTCTTTTGATGAGGGGTATTTCCCCGACCCTTGCCTTCGGGCGCGACGGCCGCGCGAAGGCGGACGCCGGGCTCCTTCTCCACGATCTCGTGTCGGCGGCGGCGCGGCGCGGATTGGCGGGCCTCGAGCCTCTCGCGGGGATTCCGGGCACCGTCGGCGGCGCGATCGTCATGAACGCGGGGACGAGAGACAGCGACGTGTCGGAACACCTCGCGGCGGTACGGGCCATGACTCCTTCCGGCCGCACTCGCGTTTTCACGCGCGAGGAGCTCGCCTTCGGCTATCGCCGGAGCCTTTTCCTCGGCGCCGACTGGCTCGTGCTCGAGGCCGAATTCATGCTCCCATCCGGGGATTCCGGAATATTGCTGCGCACGATCGAGGAGTTCCTCGCGGAACGAAAACGCAAATACCCTCTCGATCTGCCGAGCGCGGGCAGCGTCTTCAAGAGGCCCCTGGGGGACTACGCGGGACGGCTCATCGAGGCGGCTGGGTGCAAGGGGATGCGCGTCGGCGACGCGATGGTGAGCTCCGAGCATGCGAATTTCATCGTGAATGTGGGGGCCGCGCGGGCCGGTGACATCCTCGAGCTCATCTCGCGCGTACGGAAGCGGGTCTTCGAGGCGACGGGCACCTATCTCGAGCTCGAGCAGATACCGCTCCCGTCGCGGGCGAGCGGCTGAGCTCGACGGTCTAGGCGCGCTTCAGCACTCCGCGAACTCTCGATACCATCTTTTCGGCGAGCAGCTCCACCTCGTCGATTTTGAATCGACGCGCGATCAAATAGTACGCGACGAGATACGCCGACGAAAACGATACGGCCTTCACGATGGGGTTGATGCGGACCCAGTTGCTCACGACGAGAACCGGGAGCGCGAGGACGATGCACAGAATGACGGTCCCGATCTTATTCCAGAAGAAAAGGTTCGTGAGGCGGACTCGGTAGAAGCGCAGAATCTGGGCGCCGCAGTACACGTTGCCGATGAGCGTGCTCACGACGTAGGAGAGCGCCGGCGTTATGAAGCCCATGCGGCGGAAGAGCAGAAGAATGAGCCCGATATTCAGGAGCAGCGATATGAGGTTCCCGAAAATGAAATACTTGTTCCGATTGATCGCCCTCAGCGGCGAGCCCACGTCGAAGCACTGGAGCAGGATGATCGTTATGTAGATCCTGAAAAGAGGGACGGCGGCGAGGTACTGTTTTGTGAACAGCGTCTCGATGTAGACGCGCGCATAGTAGAAGAACACGACGTAGACCGGGAACGCGATGAAGCAGAATAGGACGTTGGCGCGCTGCCAGAGGCGGAGCCGCTCGGCGTCGCCGATCTGCGCCATCTCGGGGAACAGAACGTCCGTGGCGCTTGCCTGCACGATGTTGATGATCGGTATCTGCTGGCTGCTCGTATGGTACAGTGCGAGCCGTTCGACGCCCATCTTCCACGAAATGACGAGGTTGGCGAGCTGAGAGCTGACAAGCCCAAGGGCCACGGCCGAGCCGAGAGGAAGAATGAAGGTCAGCTGCTCCGTGAGCAATCTCTTATCGACTCGCCGCGTGAACTCCTTGCGCAGCATCGCGAAGACGAAGAGGCACTTGCAGAACTCGAGAGCGATCAGCGTCCAGATGACGACCATGACGCTGCGGCTCATGTATGCGGCCACGATGACAGCCGCCGTTCGAACGGCGATCCGGCCCGATGAGTAGTAGAGCACGTAGTCGGTGCGTTTCTTCCCGAGCAGGTAGTTCTCGAAGAAATCGAAATTGAGCGAGAAAAAGATGAAGAGGATGAGCGGTGCGATGAAGTCATAGCTCGCGTGCGCGAGGATGAGACTCCTGAACATATACAGCACGGTCAAGCCGAACGTGGTCGTGATGAGGATGAGGAGCGCCGTGTGCGTGACGCTCTGCCTCTCGCTCTCCGGATACTTCGGTATGAAGTATATGAGATTCTTGTTTACGGTGAATTCGATGAGACCGGAGAGCAGGATCGCGTACAGCATGAACTCCCGGTATTGTCCATAGGCGTGCAGATCGAAGATCCGAACGAGGAAAATGGGGGAGAGGATCATGAAGCCGTAATTCGCGACGCGGCATAAAATGAGGATCACCGTTCGTTTGGTCATCGATGCCACGATCGCTCTCCCGTCCCCCGGGTGTGCCCCGGTCGTCTCGTCACGGCCGTCGAAACCGGCTCGGCAGCAAGCCTCGTACCACCTCGCGGCGGATTACTCAATGCGAATCGTTCCCACGCGCGTCCCGCCGTAGACGTCGTCATCGGTCAGAATATCCTTGAGCACGTAGTTCGGGTACTGCGGTTTCGAGGCGATCCTGAGTGAGATCGCGTACGTCCCGGGGGCGACGGCGCGCGGAATCGGCACGTTTACCCGGTCGTGTATCTCGCGCATCACGGGCCAGACGTCGGGCGGCACAATCCCGCCGAGCGGCTGGAAATCGACTCTGAAGTGAAAGCGGTGCCCGGTGACGCGTTCGAGAATCCTTCGATACGGCTTGCCCCACGCCATTCGGTAGAGCGCGTTTTTCGGAAACTCGGTGTCGAATCGCAGGTGCGCGATGTAGCTCGCGAAGGGGCACTTCTTCGCGGCGAGCCACGTGACATCCAGCGCCACCGTGTCGCCGCGCGCCGCCTCCGCCCGGGCCGACCGCACATCCTCAATGCGGATTTCCGGCATGCCGCCGGCCGGGAGACGGTTCACCGCCGCGACGTCGAGCGAATCGCCCAGGTACGCGGGAGGGGCCGGCGGCCGCTCGAGGGCCCTGCACGAGGGACATACGACGAGCTTCGCCATCGTGACGCCTGCGCGCTCGAAGATGATTCTGAAGGGGCTCGTTGGTTCGCGAAGACGCCGGGCCAGCGCCGCCGCGCCGGCCGGATCGGGTTTCCAGTACATGGTCCCGACGGACGGCGGAATTCTTCCGTTGATGACGAGATACTCGGCCCCGTACGTGACCAGAACGCGGCGTATCTCCGAGAAAGAGGCCCCCGGATCGAAGATCTTCCTGCAGTCGGTGATCCGGGCGATCGCCGTGGAGTCGTTCGGAGTGGCGTGCTGGTCGTACGGGCACACCGCGTACTCGTCGGTGAACGCGGGAATGCCGAAGCTCGTGACGGGGTCGGAGGCGATCACGCTTCCCGGCGGGCATTCCTTGTCGATGAACGAGAAAAGATCGTCCAGGTTGCGATAGCTCGCCGTGGAGGCTCGGTTCATCGCCCGTGCGCCGTACGCGAACTGGGAGGGCGTTTTCGCGAGCGGCACGCCGAGGAACGCCGCGGCGGCGACGAGCACGACCGCCGCTCCGAGCTGCGAGAGATCGGGGTTCCGGCGTCCGAGCTTCGCCCAAAGTTCGCGGAACAGATACGCGCACACGAGCATCGAAGGGATCGCGAATTCGAATCTGAGAAGCAGGTACGACAGTTTCTTCAGCAGGTATGGGACCCAGATCGGATTGAAAACGAGGACGTACACGCACATGAGGCCGTAAAGGAAGAGCGCGAGGCGTGCATCGTTCCGGCGTTTTCGCCAGAGGACGAACAGGGCGATGACCCCGAGCATGCCGAGGGGACCGGCCGCGTCGAAGTACTCGAG
>JBGPBA010000124.1:0-4856 GCA_041481005.1 Candidatus Krumholzibacteriia bacterium
ACCTCTTCGACGCATGCGGCCTCCGCGTCGAGATGCCCGATCATGCCCTCATGAAGAGCGCCTCCGTCATCGAGATCGCCGTCGATGCTTCGTGCAAAACGTATCGCGCCATGGCGGATCGACGCCACGGCGAGTCCGTGAACCTCTGATACCGGAGTGGTTCGATGGACCTCGTTTCTATTCTGGAAGCGATAGAACACGCGAGCGTCTACTTCGTCGCGCTCGTGTTTTTCGCATGGTACCCGATCTTCTCGAGTCTCATGTGGATATTCACCGCCTGCGTCTACCACGCGCGGCGAGAACGCCGCGACGATGAAGAGTTCTACCGCCTCGACGATTACCCCATGGTCACCGTCCTCATACCCGCGTTCAACGAGGAGCGCCACATGAGGGAGACGCTCGATGCGGCGACGAGTCTGGACTACCCGAACTACGAGGTCGTCGTCGTCGACGACGCCTCGAAGGACGAGACGGCCTGGATCGTGGGGGAATTCGTGCAGGAGGGCAAGGCGAGGCTCATTCGAAAATTCGTCAATCAGGGCAAGGCCATGGCGCTGAATGACGCGATACCGTGCACCAGCGGGAGCATCCTCCTCATTATCGACGCCGACGCTTCCCTCGATCCGAAGGTGCTCAGGCGCATCGTTCCCCATTTCAAATCTCCGCGGGTCGGGGCCGTGACGGGCAATCCGCGGGTCGCGAACCGGGATTCGTTCCTCGGGAAGCTCCAGGCGATCGAGTTTTCCTCCATCATCAGCCTCCAGCGCCGAGCGCAGCGGGTCTGGGGGCGAATCATGACGATGTCGGGAGTGGTCGGGGCGTTCAGGCGCTCGGCCCTCATCGAGGTCGGACTCTTCAGCCCCGAGATGGCGACGGAAGACATCGACCTGACCTGGAAGCTCCAGCTCAGGCATTACGACGTGAGGTACGAGGCGCGGGCCGTCGTCTGGATGAACGTGCCGCGCACCCTCGGCGGGCTCTGGCGCCAGCGCCGCCGCTGGACGCTCGGTCTCGCCCAGGTGCTGCGCAGACACGGTCCGACCGCGGTCGCCTGGGAACACCGTCGGCTCTGGCCGGTGCTCTGCGAGTCCGTTCTCTCGATCCTCTGGTCGTACGATTTCGTGATACTGACGGTGATCTGGATCGTTTCGTACTCCGCCGGATATCCGCCGATCGGAGCGTCGCCGATCCCGAACTGGTGGGGTATGCTCATCGGGACGACCTGTCTCGCCCAGCTCCTCACCGGGGTCATCCTCGACAGACCCTATGACGTCGGGCTCGGGTGGTACTATGCGGTCGGCGTATTTTATCCCATCGTCTATTGGATCATCACGGCGTCAGTCACGGCGGTCTATTCGATCAAGGGATTTGTCGCGGGCGCCAAGACCGGAAGGGTCACCCGTTGGAAGCCCGTTCGGGAGTGAGCGTCGGGGGTCGAGCTCGACGCTGAAAGCGACACGATGGCCATGCGCGAATCGATATTGAGTGAGATCTTTCGAGCGATGGGCGGGACGTTTCATCGGCGCGGCGGAGCCCCGGCAGGCTCGCGGCGCGCGGCCGCGGCGCGGTCCCGGCCGGCGGCGCGGCTGCTTCAGGCGGCCGTCCTCGGGCTCTGTGCGCACGCCATCATGACCTCCACGGACGCGCAGGCCAAACGATCGACCCAGCCCCCGCCGGACTCGACACGCATCTACATCTCGCGGGCGCGCGAGGCGGCCGCGGCCGATCGCCACCGGGAGGCGATCGATTTCTACCAACGGGCCTTCACGCTCGAGGGCTCGCTCGCGGTCGAGCTCGGCAAGGAGCTTGGGTTCCAGTACACATGGAATGACGAACCCAAAGCTGCACTCCCCTGGTTCCGAATCTATCTCGCGCAGCATCCCGAAGACGACGAGGCGCTTCTCGGATACGCACGGGCGCTCTCATGGGCCGACAGCCTTCGCGTCTCCCGCGAGGTCTACCGGCGCGTCATCGCGCGCTCGCCGGACAACGTCGACGCGAGGCTCGGCGAAGCGCAGGTCACCGCCTGGATGGGGGATAACCGGCACGCGGAGAGGTTCTACCGCGGCGTGCTGGCCCTCGATCCGAACAGACTGGACGCGCGTCTCGGCCTCGCCCAGGTCGTGAATTGGCAAGGGCGACACCGCGAGGCACGCGGGCTCTACACGGACATCCTGCGGGAGCATCCCGGTGAGAAACAGGCGCTACTCGGACTGGCGGCCGCCGAGCGGTGGTTGGGCATGAACGACCGAGCCCGCCGCATTCTCATCGGGATCGGCGACGACAAGGAGGCGCGAAAAATGCTCGCGGAGATGGACCGTGAGGAGGCCGCGACCGCGAGGATCGGGTATGGAATCTCGCGCGATTCGGACAGGCTGGTGATTCACCGGCTCGAGGGCTCGTCGACCGTATTCCTCGGAGACCTGACTTCATTCGGAGTCTCTTTCTCGCGATTCTCGATGCGGCAGGATTCGCGGCCGACGATCGTCTCGTACGTTGCGACGGCGAGCTTCTACCGGCGATTGAACGAGGATTGGTCGATACACGTGAACGCGGCGCCGCTGTGGAGCTCCTTCAAACTCGAGGCGCCCGACACGGTGCTCGGGCTCGGCGCCGGACGCCATTCGTTCGACCCGTTCACATGGAACGGCTGGCTCACCTGGACGCCGCACCGGCGACTGAGAGTCGACGTGTCGGGGGAGCGATCGGCCGTCGAAACGCCGCTTTCGTTCATCAGGGCGATTGTCTACGACGCGGCCGGCGTCGGGGTGGACGTCGCCGCGGCCGAGCGGCTGAAGCTGAGAGCAGGGTACGATCTCCGCAGCTACTCCGACGGCAACAAGCGCCATGCCTGGAGCTCGGAAACGGTTTTCCTCGTGTTTCGCAAACCGGTCGAGCTTTCGGCCGCTCCCGGGTACACCGGCTTCACGTTCTCCAAATCGAGGCGGAACGGGTACTTTGACCCCTCCCGCTACGACAACCTCGGCCTCTCCTTCAACGCGCAGACAAACCTGCGCCCGTTCGTGCGCGCTACCTTGAGCGGCAGGGCGTCGGCGGAGCGCGAGACGGGAGGGCCGTTCTTCGCCGTCGGAGCGCTCGATGTCGGACTCGAGTCCGATATCGGCCGGCACGGCGCCGTGGGCGCGGAGTTCTTCACGTCGAATTCGCGAGTCGCCGGAGAGGCCGGATACAGCAGGATCCTCGGCAGCCTTTACCTTCTGATCAGATTTTAGAGGATGCGGCAATGAAGCGGCAGACGATCACCATGGAGGTGCTTCTCGGCGCCCTCGCGGCTTCCATCCTGCTCTTGATTCTTCTCAGACCCGGCCGCTTCGAGCCTCCGCCGATGCCTTCCGACCCCGGCGCCGCGCGTGTCGGGGTACCCGTCCTCGCGTACCATTATCTGAGGGAAGGCGGCGTGCCCGAGCGAATCGCGCGGTCTGTCGGCACCGTGCTCCTCAATCTTCCGCTCATTCCCGCGAACGACTACTGGACCGTCTCGCGCGCGACCTTCGAGCGCCACCTGCGGTACCTGAAGGACAACGGTTACCATACGATCACCCTGGAGGAGCTCGCCGCGTACATGAGAGGGGATACCACGCTGCCCGGCAAAAGCGTGGCGATAACCTTCGACGACGGCGACCGGAGCGTGTACCGAATCGCATACCCGCTCCTCAAGAGATACGGCATGGTGGGCGCTGTCTTCGTCGTCACGGGGCACGTCGGTGAATCATGGAACGGCCTCGCGCTCTCGAGCTGGAACGAGCTGAAGCTGATGAAGAATTCGGGAGTTCTGGAAATCGGCTCGCATACGCACGACCTCCATTACAAGACGAAGAATGGGCGGACCCCGTATCCCTATTTCGCCGTCATCGACAGGGGGGCCGGCCGAGCGGAGAGGGAATCCGTCCTCGCCGATTTCCGTCGGTCGCTACTCGAGGTCGAGGAAATGACGGGTGAGCAGAGAGTATTTCTCGCATGGCCGTTCGGGTTCGGCTCCGAGCTGGCCGATTCCCTGGCTCGGGAAGCCGGCTATCATGGAATAATGACGTTGCGTGCCGGGGTCAACAAGGCCGGCGATTCTCCCTACGGGATCAAGCGGTACACGATAACCTCGCAAACATCATTGCGCTCCTTCGAAATGATGGTCCCGCCAGGCACCCCCTGAGTTTCATCGGCTGTTCAAACCCGAAGAATATAGTTGAAATTTTAGCCGCGGTATGATAGTGTATACACCCTAGGGTAATCTCTAAAACTTATTTCAGTGTTTGGTTTCTTGATCGGGTGCAACGAGGGGAGGTGGTTCCCGAAACAAGAGCAAGAAGTGTCACTACCTACTAAATCGGCGACTTAGTCTTAGGTTAGCGCGTTCGATCTTCTGAGTTCCGTTGAAAGGGGTTGTCATGAGGGCTGCTATAATTGCTTTGGCGATACTTCTTCTCCCGGTTGCTCTAATTGCCCAGCCGACGGTCGGCATCTACTTTACCGGTCACGGTATGGACTATGCTCCGACGCAGTGGGAAGAGTTCAATGGCTATGTACTGCTGAATAACTTTCCGTGTTACGTGACCGCGGCTGAGTTCAAGGTAACGCTCCCGGGTGGGGCGAATGCCGGTAAGCTCGACCTCGTCGGTTTCGAAGTGGCGGCCGGCTCGCTCACGTTGGGCACTCCGTTGGACGGTATCTCGATCACCTATTGGCCTCCTCTGAACGGCTTCGAAGGCAATGCTCTCCTTCTGTGCACGCTCAACTTCTTGGCAAGAGAGGGATGCTACTATGGGCCCGAGCGCCCGAGCGGCGGCCCCGGCATCGACGATGCGTCGTTGAGCATATGTGCTGATCCGAACGCCGTACCC
>JBGPBA010000125.1:0-4844 GCA_041481005.1 Candidatus Krumholzibacteriia bacterium
ATTGGGGGCTCGGGGCGCATGTCATCCGGAACCTCGGCGGCGGGTTTCTGTACCAATTCTACCCGTGGCCCGTTTTCTCGCTCTTCTTCCCGAAGGCCGCGTCCATCGCCCAGCCTGCGAGCCCGTTCGTCCCCGAGGTACTGGCCCTGCCGCTCGCCGTCATTCTCGTATGGATCGGTCATGCCCTCAAGAAGCCATTCGAGATGAGCCTCGCCGTCGGCTGGGCGGCGCTCGCCCTTTTGCCCGTGAGCCCTTTCCGGTACCGTTTCTTCTCGACCGATTCAATAAGCCAATACCGGTACTACTACCTCTCCTCCGTCGGATCGACGCTCGTGATCGCCATTCTTCTCAGGCTCCTCTGGAATTGGAACGCGCGCTCGCGCCTGCGCCGTGCCGCCACTGTCGGCCTTTTCATCATCCTGTGCGCCGGCTACATGGTCAGGGTCGACCGGCTCGAGACAAAGTGGCACGTCTATACGCAAATGTGCAAGAACGTCGTGAACGTCGTCGTCACGGAAAGCGGCAAGTTCCACGACGTCACGACCCTGGCCATCGAGAATTCGCCATTGGCGTTCAACTATCTCGGCGACGCCATCGCCCTCGATCGCCCCGATTACACGACCGTCGAGGTCAAAGGAGGACGGGCCGAGGCGGCCCGCTACGCGCCGTGCCTCTACGTCTCTTTCTCAAAGGGCGACTGGAAGCTCCTGACGATCGTCAAGATCAAGAAGGACTCGTAGCGCGATGAAGGTCTACGCGATCACGAAGGAATGGGGAGGCTCGAGGCTCGATCGCTTCGTGCGGGCGATCTTTCCAGGCACGCCGTTCGGCGTCATCCAGATTCTCCTGAGAAAGGGCCGCATCTTTCTCAATGGAACGAAGGCGGACGGGAGCGCGCGTCTCAAGCCGGGAGACACGGTCGCGATCGAGATCGAAGAGATAGAGGAGAGCGCACCGCCGAAGGCGAAGCGCCGCCCGAAGCGCGGCGCCGAAACGAGCGCCTCGGCGAAATCCCCGGGCAAGAGGGCGCAGCGATTCGAATGGAAGCCCGAGGCGGCGCCGAGCCCGCGCGCCGCGGTCGGCCGGGAGATCAGGATTGTCTACGAGGACGACGACCTGCTCGTCCTCGACAAGCCGGCGGGCCTCGTCGTGCATCCTGGAAACCGCAAGGAACAAGGCTCGCTTCTCGACCTCCTCGAAGAGTACCGGCTCGGCGCGATCGAGGCGTCGGCGCGGGAGGCTCGAGGCGCCGAGGCGCCGGGCAGGGCGGCCGAGGAACACCCGGTCTTCCGTTACACCCCGGTACACCGCCTCGATCGGGATACGAGCGGGGTTCTCCTTATCGCGAAGACGAGGGAGGCCGCCCGCGCGCTCAGCTTCTCCATCGCGCACCGAATGGTCGCGAAGGAGTACGTCGCGGTGGTCGCGGGCGTTCCGGCGGAGCCCGCGGGGACGATCTCCGTCCCACTCGCGACGGCGAAGGGAACGAAATCCCGCACGTCGCCGGACGCGGGAGGGAAAGAGGCCCGCACGGAGTACACCGTCGTCAAGATGCTTCCGGGCGACCGCGCGCTCATCAAGGTCTCGATCGGCACCGGCCGGACGCACCAGATCCGGGCGCACCTCGCCTCGATCGGGCACCCGATCGTCGGAGATCGCGAGTACGGGACGACGGGCGCCGGAGAAGGGGCCCCCGGGCGGCTGTTCCTGCATGCATGGAAGCTCCAGTTTCCCCATCCAAGAACGGGCAAGACCATCGTCGCGACGGTTGTGCCGCCCGCCGAGTTCGGTCTCGATGACGAGTAAAGGAGGACCCATGGATACGTCGCTGCTCAAGGCCGCGGTCATCGCGCTCAAGGATTGCATGAAGCTCGCCGCCGGCGAGTCGGTGCTCATCGTGACCGACGCGAAACTGCTCCCCATCGGGAAGGCGCTCAAGCAGGCCGCGCTCGAGCTCGGCGCCGACCCCGTCCTCATCGAGATGGAACCGCGAAGCCGTGACGGCGAGGAGCCTCCGGCCTCCGTCGCCCAGGCGATGATGAAGAGCGACGTCGTCCTCGTGCCCACCTCGAAGTCGCTGACGCACACCGCGGCCCGGCGGCAGGCATGCGCCGCGGGGGCCCGCGTCGCGACGATGCCCGGGATTCTCCGCGAGACGATGATCCGATGCCTGAACGCGGACTACTACGCCATCGCGGAGCGGACGAAGCGGCTCACCGACATCCTCAGCGCGGGCTCTCTTCTGCGCGTGACGAGCCCCGGGGGCACCGACCTGACGCTCCCGATCGGGGGCATCAAGGCGATCGCCTCGACGGGGCTCATCCATGACCGCGGCGCCTCGGGCAACCTCCCCTCGGGAGAGGCGTACCTGATGCCGGTCGAGGGGACCGCCGCGGGGCTCCTCGTCGTCGACGGCTCGATGGCCGGCGTCGGCAGCCTCGCCGGCAAACGGCCCATTGCGATACGCGTCGAGAAAGGCTCGGCCGTCGAAATCACAGGCGGCGCCCCCGCGAAGAAACTTCGCGAGAAGCTCGAGCCGCTCGGGGCCAAGGCGTTCAACGTGGCCGAATTCGGCATGGGGACGAACGACGCCGCCGTCATCACGGGCTCCATCCTCGAGGACGAGAAGATCCTCGGCACGATACACGTCGCCCTCGGCAACAACGTATCGATGGGAGGAACGGTCGACGTGCCGGTGCACCTCGACGGGGTCGTCAAGTCGCCCACCGTCGTGCTCGACGGGACGAAGATCATGGATACGGGAATGCTGCTCGCGGGCCGATGAAGAATCGGGCGGCCGCTCGGTGAGCGGCCGCCCGAACGCAAAGCCCCACGCCTTCTTGAAACCCCGCCGCTACCGCATCTCCCGGAGCCGCCGAACACGCTCCTGGATGGGCGGGTGCGTGCTGAAGAGATTGCTCGCCCGCTTCTCGAACGGCTTGATCGGGTTCACGATGTAGAGATGCTGCGTGGCGCGGTTCGCGACTTCGAGCACCTCGCGGTCCCCCGCGATCTTCTCCAGCGCGCTCGCGAGCCCCTCCGGGTACCTCGTGAGCTTCGCCCCCGAGGCGTCGGCCAGGTACTCGCGCTGCCTCGAGACGGCGAGCTGAAGGAGCTTGGCCGCGATAGGCGCGAGAATCGCGAGCGCGATCGCCACCACGAGCAGGATCGCCCCCGCCGTGCCGTTCCCCTCGCTCTTGCGCCGCCGACCGCCGCCCCAGAAAAAGCTCCTGAGAAAGAAATCGCTGATGAGCGCGACCGACCCGACGAGCACCCCGACCATCGTCGCGTACAGGATGTCGCGGTTCTGGACGTGCGAGAGCTCGTGGGCCATGACGCCCTGAAGCTCGTCCCGCGTGAGCTTCTGAAGAAGCCCCGTCGTGATCGCGACGGACGCGTGCTGCGGGTCCCGTCCCGTCGCGAAGGCGTTGGGCGCCGTGTCGTCGATGACGTACACCGCCGGCATGGGGACGCCGGCGGCGATGGAGAGCTCCTCGATCACGTTGAAGAGCTGCTGGTAATCCTTCTTCTCGATCCGTTTCGCGCGGCTGACCGCGAGCACCACCTTATCGCCGCCGTAGTACGCGGAGAGCGACATGACGAGCGCGATGATGACCGCGATGGCGATGCCGCCATAGCTCCGCCCCCAATACTGCCCGATGAAATACCCGAGCACCACGAGGACCGCGGAAATGGCGACCGTGATGAAAAAGGAGTTCCTCCGGTTCGCCGCAATCTCATCGTACATGCCGTGCATCGTCATTCACCCCGTCGGATCACGTGAAGCTTACCTTCGGAGCCTTTCTCTCGGCCTCGTCCTCGAGCTCGAAGAAGTCCGCCGGCTTAAAGTTGAACATGCCGGCGAAGATGTTGGCCGGCACCTGGCCGATCCGCGTGTTGTAGTCCATCACGACGTCGTTGTAATGCTGCCGCGAGAAGGATATCTTGTTCTCCGTCGAGGAGAGCTCCTCCATGAGCGCCTTCATCGTTTCGTTCGCCTTCAGGTTCGGGTAGTTCTCGACGACGGCGAAAAGGGAGCGCAGCGCCCCCGTCAGCATGTTCTCCGCCTTCGCCTGCTCCTTGACTCCCGACACGTCGATCGCCTGCTGGCGGGCTTTCGTTACGTTCTCGAGCACCGAGCGCTCGTGCGCGATGTAGCCCTTGGCCGTTTCGACGAGGTTCGGAATGAGGTCGTACCTCCGCTTGAGCTGCACGTCGATCTGCGACCAGCCGTTGTCGACGCGTTTCTTCAGCGTGACAAGGCTGTTGAAGATGCCGATCCCGATGAGGACCAGCACCACGACCACCACGAGAACAAGAATTCCAATCATCGAAACCTCCGCTCCTTGCCGAAACCCGCCGAACCCGATGACCGTGGGCCCGGAAACTCCCTTTCCGCCCCGGCATCATTCCATGTGTATCCGCACGCCGGCGGGCATTTGTTGCATATCGTAATAGAATTCGTTGCGGCGCGCAAGGATATGCGGACGAATCGGCCTGCCGGGACCGCCGATTCCGGGCTCCCGGAACGCGGCGACCTTGCTCTCGAAGATCCCCATTCGCAAAACGCGAGACGCGCCGAGCAACAAGCCGCCGCAACGGAGCACGCGACTCCACAAGTCTCCGAACTATGGCATTTTGAGAATTTCCCGGTAACAGCGGAGCCCTCGGGCACCCTCCCGGCCTCAGCCTAATTCGTTTTGCGGAAATATGTTACGTGGGCCACCGGAGACCCGACCCTACATGGCACATAGCTTGCTGAACGGCTGGGCAAGAGGGGACAGCTGGATTTTAAACAAGGAAGGAACGGAAAAGGAGGTTCCACAATGAGGAAAGGTTTCGTG
>JBGPBA010000126.1:0-4832 GCA_041481005.1 Candidatus Krumholzibacteriia bacterium
CTCGTCGAGCACCCCCACGAAGAACCCGTCCGCCGTCGCGGTCCCGGTCGACTGCATTGCGCTCGCGAGCGCGGCGTACTGGCTGCTGTCCCAGCGCGGAAGGCGACCGGCGAGGCCCGTCACCTCCGCTTCGAGGTTCCCGTTCAAATAGAGCCTCATGACGCTTCCGTCGAGGGTCAGCGCGGCGTGGTACCAGGTGTTGTACTGTATCGGCGTGACGCCGACGATCGGATGATTGAGGCTCGGGGAGGTCTGGCCGCGTCCTTCCTCGTAGTCGGCCGCGAGCACGTTATCGGACAACCTGATCCCCAGGAAATAGTTCATATCGCGCCTGTCGGCGGCGTCGGCTTCGCCCCGCCCTTTCGTCAGCAGGGGAACGGCAGTCACTCCTCCCGTTCCCGTCGAGGTCGCGGTGCCGGCGCCTGTCCGGTAAAACCACACCTCGAGCGTAAAGGTCTTCAGCCCGAGGTAGAGGGTATCGGCGCCGAAGCTCACGAAATCCTTGTCCGTCGAGCCGTCGAAACGCAGGGCATTATTGACCGCGAGCGCGGGCCCCGAGACCGCGATCATGAGGGCGCCGAAAAGAAGAGCGCCGACAGTAAACCCACGCGAGATTGAACCGCTCATCGAGTTCCTACCTCCTACTGGGATTGTGATCCGGCCATGGCGTGAAGCGAGAGCCGGCCGGTTCCTTGAGGGCGAGAGAATGATAGCAAAGCATCATGGACTCTCCAGGTAAGGCCTTGGGCGCCAATAGGTTGTCATTTCTCGATGCGTTTCCAGGGGATACCCCTGGTACCGCCGAGAGAGTCCGCGGAGCAATAACTATTTATTCTTAATAATTGTACCACACGCGCCGGGGCGGTGTCAAATGCACAATGGCCGGGCAAGTGCCGCCCGGCCATTGCATGGAGAATTCGCCCCACGTGCGCCTAGAATGCAAAGTCGACGAGCATCGAGTAAATGTGCTCCTTGAGCGGATTGGTGTCCCCCGTCCGCCGGTACGTGTACTCGGCGTGCAGGGCGACGTTCACCGCCGTCCAGTCGCCCAGATAGTACCTGAGTAAGCCGGAGTAAGCATTGACCTTGCGCTCCTTGTCGGAATCGGGGGGGTTGACAAAGTTGAAGAGCGCGGAGGCGACGAGGCGGTTGTTCCAGAGCCCCGCGTAGTCGAGCTCGGCGAATCCGCCGTTGAAATCATAGTCCTTGTTCAGCGTGGGCGTGCTGAACGCCTTGTCGTCGATCCCCTGGAGGAAGAATAGCTCGAGATTCAGCGTTCTCCAGTTGAGGCTCGCCGCGCCGCCGAACCTGTAGAGCGGCTTGTTGGGCGCGCTCGCCGCCTCGCCCGTCGGGGAGGCCGCCGACGCGGAAAGGAACGCGAGCGGCTGACTGCCGTAGTATCCGAACACGGCGATCCGCTGTCCGGCGCTTTCCCCGTCCCCCGGACCGATCTTCTGAGACAGGGTCACGTAGTAATCCTTGGGCTTGTTATTGTCCGGCGTCGCCCCCGAGCCGTTCACGATTCCGGCTCCGTACTTGAAGCCCATCCTGAAGTGCCCGGTAAGCTCGACCCCGGTCTGGTTGTCGCTGAGTAGAAAATTGTTCGCCGGGGTGGCGAAATCGTAGATTTCGTACGACTCGAGAAGATAGTAGCTTCGCTTCGAGCTGATGAGATGGAACGCGGGCTCGAAGCGCCCGACCCGGACGTTCAGCGCGGAGCAACCGAGGTTGCTGAAGATGACGCTCGCCGATTCGAGCGCTCCCGGCTGCGAGGGGCCCGAGCCCGTGAAGTCGGCGGTCGGCTCGTCGATGCGCGGTGTATAGATGAGGAGCACGGAGACGTTCTTGTGGAGGACGCCCGCCACGAGGAGGTCGAGCCCCATGAGGTCGAAGCCGCCCGTCGTGTTCCCCGCGGCGTCGTATCCGTTGAAGCCGGTGGAGGTCCGGAGCGCGATGGGGGGCGGCGTGTCGAATATGTTCTTTTCCCGCCCTTGCTGACCCGGCATCTGGTAGCCGTTGTCCCTGAATCGCTGACCCCAGTCGTTCAGCTTCGGATACGCCGTGTGACACATCATGCAGTTGAAGCCGTATTTCTTGGCGAATGCCGGAATGGCGTCGCTCCTCGCCGGCATGATGAGCGGGAGGGCGATGAGGACGAGCGCAAAAATGCAGGCCCTTTTCATATTCGTCTCCTCCCTTACTGCGGCATTTCGGATGCCGGGATCGGTTTGACGTCCGCGACGTCCGGATTGAGGCTCGTCATCGCATGCCTGAGGAAGGCCGCGAGCGCCTCGATCTCCCCCTTCGAGAGCCCGAGCGGGAGAAACATCGGATCGAGGTTTGGATCTTTCACCCCACCGCCTTTATTGTAAAAGGCGATCACGTCCTCGATCGTTTTCTCGCCGCCCGTGTGGAGGTACGGGGGCCGCAGCCCCACGTCGCGCATGGTCGGCGTCTTGAAAGCGCCTATGTCGGCGGGGTCCTTCGTGACGTCGTACCGCCCCAGGTCGGGTTTATTGGGATCGATGGGCGGTATCCCGAGGTTGTGGAAGCGGCCGTCGCTGAAGTTGGGACCCCAGTGGCATGAGGAGCAGTGCCCCTTGCCGTTGAAGATCTCGAGGCCTTTTCGCTCGAGGCAGGTCAGAGAGGGCTCGTCCCCGCGGGCGAAACGATCGAATCGGGAGTCGGTCGTCACGACGGTTCGCTCGAAGGAGGCGATGGCGTCGGCCACCTGCTCGATCGTGATCGGCGTCGTGCCGAACACCGCCTTGAACTCCTCGACGTAGCCGGGAATGTCGCCGACCGTGCGAATCATGACCTCGTGGGTGTTGCCCATTTCGATGGGGTTCTGGATGGGCCCCTTGGACTGCTCCTCGAGGCTGGGCGCACGCCCGTCCCAGAACTGGAGCGGCATGTACGCCGCGTTGGACACGGGCGGCGAGCGCCGTCCGCCGCGCTGCTTATTGATTCCCTCGCTCGTCGGCCCCGCGTCCGACCACCCCATGGTCGGGCTGTGACACGTGGCGCAGCTGATCGTGTTGTCCTTCGAGAGCCGCGTGTCGAAGTAAAGCTCCTTGCCGAGCCGTATCTTCCTCGACGTTTGCGGATTGTTCGGAGGAATGGGTGCCGGCGGGAGCGGCCCGAGCTTTTCCGGTCCGAGGCCGAGCGCGTTGGTATTCGTGATCGGCGGGGCCGGCTTCGGGGAATCGTCGCCCGCGAGCACGAGGGTCGGCAAAAGCAGGCTCGCGAGGAAGAGAAGCGCGACAAACCTGATCATATCGCCCTCCTTACCGTTATTGCCGCCATCGGGATTCCCTATGAATGGGCGCGGAGGCTTTGAAACGTTGTTTACCAGTTGCGCCCCGCTCATTAGAGCAGAAAATGCGGCGCCGCGCAAAAGTATTTTCAGCACGGAATTCTTTCGGCGAGAGGCCGGGGCTCGCCCCGGACGGGGACCGGGCAAGCGTCTCCCGGGAATCCTCGAGCAAGGCGCCGGGCGTATTCTCATGGGGCGAAGGGCGCTCCGTTGACCTTCACGTTTCGGAAGACCAGGTTCTCGACCATGCCGCGATCGAGCCGGGCGTCCTTCAGCCTGACATCCACATTCTCGAAGGTGATGTTGCCGATCGCCGCCTTGTCGTGCCCGTGGATCGATCCGAGGCTCCCGAATGAGCCTTTGATGCCCGAGAACGTCACGTTCCGTACGGTGGACCGCGGCGGTTCCTGGCCCTTGAGATCGAAAAACTGCATCCACGGGGCCACCGCGATCAGAGAGCCCGTGCCCTTGAGGGTGAGATTCCTGCAGAGGATATCTTCGTAATCCTGCGGCGTGTCGGGACGGAGCTTCATCCGCAGCACGGGCATGTTCCCGAGCACGACGCAATTCTCCATGACGACGTTGCGAATGATGGTCGCCTCGCTCCCCAAGGTCAGGGCGCCATGCCCCGCCTTGAACGTGCATCCGGACACGAGGATCTGCTCGACTGGCGGGCTGTCCTTGTCCTGCAGGGCGAAGGGGCCCTTGGTTCCTTTCATGGCGATGCAATCGTCATCGACCGAGAAGATGCAGCCGCGGACCGCGACGCGCCGGGAGCTGTCGATGTCGATGCCGTCGGAGCTCGGCGCTCGGCCTCGGCGCCCTCCCTGGGGCGCCGTAATGTTCAGCTTCTCCAGCACCACATCGTGGCAGCGGTATATGTGCAGGTTCCAGAAGCCCGAGTCCTTGAGCGTGATGCCGCTCACGAGCACGTCTCGTGAATTCCGGATGAACAGGAGCCGGGGTCGGGCCACCTCGAGGTTCGTGATGTTCGGGTTCTTTTTGCGCCCGTCGCGGAAGGCGTCCCAGAACGGCTTCCCATTTCCATCGAGCGTCCCCTCCCCGGTGATTCGCAGGCGATCGACGCCGTCGGCGTTGACGAGGGCGGGGAGCCAGGGCTCGAAATGCCCTTCGATGCGCGTCATCGTCCTCGGGTAGTCCGCCTCGCTGGTCGAGCCTTTGAGGACGGCCCTTTTCTCGAGCAGGAGGTTGACGCCGGGCTTCAGAAAGATGGCCCCGCTCAAGAAAACTCCCTCGGGAATGACGACCGTGCCTCCACCGGCGCCGTATAAGTGCTCGATAGTCGCCTGGATGGCCGAGGTGTTGAGCGTGCGGCCGTCGCCGATCGCGCCGAATTGCGTGATCGGCACGCGGGTGGGTGCCGGCGGCTCCGCGGGCACGGCGGGCGCGGCGGCCCCGACGAAGATGGCGAGAGCACCGGCGAGGATAATGAGGCGCCACGCGAAGACCGCCAGGCATCGTCGAGTTGTCCTGGCGGTCGGGAGGTCAGGCATGA
>JBGPBA010000127.1:0-4812 GCA_041481005.1 Candidatus Krumholzibacteriia bacterium
ACGTCCTTCCGTGAGGGGCCCGGTCGGACCGTACTGCCCGCGACGAGGCTCTGCGCCGCGGCCGGGCGATCTCGATTCCCGCTGTCGGACGGACGGGAGTATAGGCCAAGCACCGCGCGCGTTCAACGTCATTCATTCGATCGTGGAAAGTGTTGCGCCCCGCGGGCCGTAATGAGAAAATGGCGGCTGTTCTGCCGTGCACGGCGTGCTCGGGCGCCTCGACGCGCGGATGGATTGGGGCCTCGGGCGGCCAACGATCGCGCACACGCGGATCATGAGCGCCGGGAAGCGATGAACAAGCGCGAAGCAATCGTCCTCTTTTTGTTCATGTCCGTTGCCGTGGTCGCGGTCATGTTGAGCCTCGTTTCGACGAAGCTCGCGATCGCGTTCATCCTCGGGCTCGTCGTGGCAATGGTCACCTTCGTCAAGCCGATATACGGCCTGGTCCTCTACATCTTCCACCTCCTCTTCTATCCGCAGGAGTTCCTGGCCCCGCTGAGACAGATTCGATCCATGCTGCTGCTCGCGAGCATCGTCTTGCTCTCATTTTTCATTCACAAGATCTTCCGCAGGGAGCGAATCGCGATGTTCTCGCGCAAGCAGGATATCCTGATGTTCCTGCTCCTCGCGATCGTGCCGGCGAGTAACATCATCAATTTTCGTCTCGGCGCGTCGTTCACCGGATTCATGGACTTTCTCACCGTTTACTTTCTCTACTTCATGATCGCGAATATCATCGACGACTACGACAAGCTTCGGCTCTTCTCCCGGGTGGTCGTCACCTGCATCGTCGTTCTGGCGGCGAACGGCGTTATCCAGCACTTCCGCGGCGTCGACATGATGGGGGTCGCGCCGGTGCTGGGGAGGGTCCGGTGGGTCGGCGTCATGAGCGATCCGAACGATTTCGCTCTCGCGATCGTATCCTTTTTTCCGTTCATCTTCGTCCCCATCATGGATGCGCGGACGCCGAAGTACCAGCGGGTCGCCCTCGTGCCGGCGCTCGTCGTCCTCCTCGCCGCGATCTACTTCTCGAACTCACGGGGCGGCTTTCTCGCGCTGCTGGCGGTTCTCACGCTCTTCTCCTTCAAGCGGTGGGGCGCCCTGAGGGGCGTGCTCGTCGGCGTGTTCTTCGTTTTGGTCGGGGTCGTTCTCAGCCCGAGCAGGATGGATCAGCTCTCGCCGTACGAAAGCTCCGCTTCCGGACGGATAGACGCGTGGGTCGCCGGCCTGAGCATGCTGAAGCACCACCCGATTCTCGGTGTCGGCTTCAAGAATTTCATCATCTTTCATGTTCGCGCCGCGCACAGCGCCTACGTGAACTGCTTCGCGGAGCTCGGCATCGTCGGATATTTCGTCTGGCTCGCCCTCGTCTTCACGAGCTTCTCCGGACTCGCCGGGCCCCAGAAGGAGCGAACCCCCGGCTACGAGACGTACGCGGGGATGCTGCAGATGTCGCTCACGGGATTCATGGTCGGCGCCTTCTTTCTGTCGCAGACGTACGGCCCGGTTCTCTACATCCTGATCGGCCTCTCGGCGCTCGTCGCCTCCAACCCCGAGACGAACATACGACGCGGCGCGCTCCTCACCTTCAAGGAGGCATGGAAGGTGGCGGCAATCGCCCTCGGCAGCATCGCCTTCTACCAGATCATGGCGCTATTCTATTAATGACGGATCGATCCACCCGTCCGCGCGGACTCGACGTGCGATCGGTCGTTACATCTTCTCGGGCGCCGAGACGCCGAGGAGGCGAAGCGACTCGGCGAGCACGATCCTCGTCGCCTCGGCGAGCATGAGGCGGGCCTCGCTGAGGCGCCGGTTGCTCGAGACGATCCTGCAGACGTGGTAGAAGCGGTGGAACGACGCGGCGAGCTGCTGGGCATACGTGGTGAGGTGGTGAGGCTCGCGCCACCGCGCCGCGATCTCGACGAGCTGCGCGAAGACGACGAGCTTCCGCATGAGATCGATCTCCTCCGGCTCCGCGAGGAGCTCCACGCACGAGGCGTCGGCGGGAAAATCGATCCCCTCCGTCCGCGCGTAGGCGATAACGCTCGAGATCCGCGCGTGCGCGTACTGGACGTAGTACACGGGGTTCTCATCCGATTCCTTGCGCGCGAGGGTGAGATTGAAGTCGAGGTGCGCGCTCGTCTTCCGCATGAGGAAAAAGAACTTTGCCGCGTCGGGGCCGACGTCGTCGACGAGATCGCGGAGCGTCACGAACTCGCCGCCGCGCTTCGACATGCTGACGACCTTCCCCTCCTCGACGAGGCGGACCCACTGGACGATGATGACCTCGAGCCAGTCCTTCGGGGCGCCGAGCACCGTCGCCGCCGACGTGAGGCGCTTGATGTGGCCGTGGTGGTCGGGTCCCCAGAGGTCGATGACCTGGTCGAACCCGCGGCGGAGCTTGTCGAGGTGATACGCCGCGTCCGCGAGGAAGTACGTCGGCGATCCGTCGCCGCGGACGAGCACCCGGTCTTTCTCGTCCCCGAGATCGGCCGACGTGAACCAGAGGGCTCCCTCCTCCTCGTAGACGACCCCCCGCTCCTTGAGGATGTCGAGCGCCTTCCAGACCCGCCGGTCTTCTCCGTACAGGTCGGACTCCCTGAAAAAGACGTCGTAGCGCACCCCGAAGAGCTCGAGGTCGCCCTTGATCCGCCGGAGAATCTCTTCGAGGGCGAAGGCGCCGAAGGCCGTGATCGACTCGGCCGCAGGGAGCGCGAGCCAGCGTCTCCCCTCGTCCTCCGGGATCGTTTTCGCGATCTCGACGAGATACTCGCCGGGGTAGCCGTCCTCGGGAAACGCGACCCGCTCGCCGAGCCGCTCGCGGAAGCGCGCGACGAGCGAGAGGCCGAGATGGCGCACCTGGCTTCCCGCGTCGTTCACGTAGTACTCGGCCTCGACCTTCCAGCCGACCTTGCGGAAGATGTTGACGAGCGCCGAGCCGACGGCCGCGGCACGGGCCGAAACGATGACGAGCGGCCCCGTTGGATTCGCGGAGACGAACTCGACCTGGAGCTTCCTGCCCCTCCCGAGGTTCCCGTCTCCGTACGCCCCCCCGAGGCGAACGATCTCCACGACCTCGTTCGTGATGTGGCGATGCGCGAAGAAGAAATTGATGAAGCCGGGCCCCGCGACCTCGACCCGGTCGATGAAGCCGGGGTCGAGCGCGATCCGCCGCGCGATCTCTCCCGCGAGCTCGCGCGGGTTCTTCTTGGCGGCTTTGGCCGTGACAAGGGCGACGTTCGTGCTCAGATCGCCGTGAGAGGTGTCGTCGGGGCGCTCGAGATGCACCGTGGCCGGCTCGACGTCGAAACCCGCGGCCGTCATCGCGCGGACGACCGCTTCGACGACCCGCCCGCTCGCCGAGCCGTCGGCGGCCCCCGGCCCCCCGCCCTCATTCCTCATCGGGAAACTCCTCGCGAGGGGCGTCGCCCCAGAGCCGCTCGAGGCCGTAGTATTCGCGGACCTCGGGGCGAAACACGTGGACGATGACGCTGAAGCAATCGATGAGAATCCACCGCGCCGCCTGGTACCCCTCGACGTGCGAGACGTGGCCCGCCTTGTCGAAGCTCTCGAGAACGGCGTCGGCGATCACCTGGGCTTGCACGTCGCTCCCCGCCGAGCAGATGAGGAAGTAGTCGGTGATGCCGGAGAGCTTCTTGAGATCGAGGAGGACGACGTCCTCTCCCTTCTTGCTCCAGATGAGCTTCACGATCCTTCTGGCGACGGTCTTCGATGACAGCATTGCCACCTTACGACCACACTCCTTTCACCTGCGTGCCGCACGAAGGGCACCGTCCGCCGGCACCGAGCACGTCAACGTCGTAGCCCACGCGCCGCACGACGACGCCCGAGCACTTCGGGCACCGCGTGTCTTCCGTTCCGTCGATGACCGCGTTCCCGACGTAGACGTACCGCAGCCGTTTGCTCGCGATCTCGTATGCCTTCCGGAGCGTGGCCATCGACGTCGCCGACCGATCGGTCATCCGGTACTGCGGGAAAAACCGCGAAAGGTGTAGCGGGATCTCGGGCGAGACTCCGGCGAGCCATCCGGCGAGCCCTTCGAAATCGGCGTCGGTATCGTTCAAGCCGGGGATCACGAGGTTCGTCACCTCGACGTGCGAGACCGCCGCGGCGATCTCGATGAACCTCTTGACCGGTTCGACCCTGCCGCCGCAGACCTCGCGGTAGAATTCGTCGCGGATCCCCTTGAGGTCGACGTTGAAGGCGTCGATGAGCGGGGCGATCTCGCGCGCCGGCTCCTCGCCGAGAAACCCGTTCGTGACGACGACCGACTTGAGCCCCTTCGCCCGCAGCATCGGTGCCACGTCCTTCAGGTACTCGAACCAGAGCAGCGGCTCGGTGTAGGTGAACGCCACCCCGATCGATCCGCCCCGCCCCCCCATCTCCACGAGGTCCTCGGGGGAGACGTACTGCGTCGACGAGGGCTCCTGGGAGATGTGCCAGTTCTGGCAGTTGTCGCAGGTGAGCGTGCACGCGTTCGGACCGACGGAAAGGATGACGCTCCCCGGATAGAAGTGATACAGCGGCTTCTTCTCGATCGGATCGACGTTCGCGGCCACGGTGCGCCCGTACGAAAGGGCGTAGAGGATGCCCCCCCTGTTCTCGCGAATCTTGCACCTGCCCCGTTCGCCGTCGGGGATCCCGCAGAGGTGCGGGCACAGCCGGCACCGAACCTTGGCGCCGGCGAGGTGATCGTAGTATTGCGCCTCTCGTTCGCTCATGACCCGCCTTCGATCGCGGAGCCCGCGGACCGCGGCGGCCGGCTGCCCGGGGCACGCCGCCCGCCCC
>JBGPBA010000128.1:0-4787 GCA_041481005.1 Candidatus Krumholzibacteriia bacterium
CCGCTCGACCTCGAGCATCGATGAAGCCGTTCGATCGCGCGCGCCCCGGTTCCGACCGACGTACACTCCTCGCGCATGAAGTGATCCTCGAGAGATTCCCGCGGCCCACGGGCGCGGCGGTGCGCGTCGCGGCCGGTTACGCGGCGCCGTATCGCGTGGCGATGTCGAACCTCGGGTTCCACTTTCTCTACGCGGGGCTTCGGCGCTCCCCGGGCCTTCGCGTCGAGCGGTTCTTCGCCGATACCTCACCCGTGACGATCGAGTCGGGCTCGCCTCTCGCGGACGAGACGGCGCTTCTTTTCTCGGTCTCGTACGAGGAGGATTACCTCAACCTCGTGCGCATGCTCCACGAGTCGGGGGTGCCGCCGCTGCGGGCCGATCGCCGACGCGGTCCGCTCGTCATCGCCGGCGGACCGGCCGTGAGCGCGAATCCCTTCCCGCTCGCCGACATCGTCGACGCGGCGACCCTCGGCGAGGGGGAAGGAATGCTCGAGGCCATCGTGACCGTTCTCGAGGAATCGGCCGCGAGCGAAAACGCTCTCTTGCGGGAGCGCCTCGCGAGGATTCCGGGCGTGCTGGTCCCCGGGCTCTCTCCGGCCGGGGTGAGCCTCCGGGAAGGAGCCCGGCTCGAGTCTTTCCCGCGGTCGGTCGTCATGACGCCGGATACGGTTTTTCCGAGGACCCTTCTCATCGAGTGCGCGCGGGGATGCCCGGGCGCGTGCGCTTTCTGCCTTGCGACCTCGATCTACCGGCCGTACCGGACGATGCCGTTCGAGGCGATCCGGGAGCTCATGGATTCATTCGAGGTCCCGGTTCGCAGGGTCGGGCTCGTGAGCACCGCGGTCGCCGCGCATCCCGACTTCGAGGAGATCGTGAGGTTCCTTCGGTCGAAGGAGGTCTCGGTCTCGTTCAGCTCGCTCCGCGCCGAAGACCTCGACGATGAAAAGGCGGACATCATCGGGGGGATCGGAACCTCGAGCGTGAGCCTCGCTCCCGAATCGGGCAGCGAAGTTGCGAGATCGAGGCTTGGGAAGAAAGTTCCAGACGAGGTCTACCTCCACGTGGCCGGGAGATTGCGAGAGGCGGGAGTGAGGCGTTTCACACTCTACCTTCTCATTGGCTGGCCATCTATGAATGATGTAATGCTTTCAGATACTGCACGTTTCATAGAACATTTCAAGCAAAACATTAAGCACTCGCGACTCGAAGTGCACGTGAACCCGATCATACCAAAAGCTTGGACGCCTCTTCAGTTCCTCGCCATGCCCGAGGAGGAAGAGCTCTCGGCGGCGCAGAGGAGCCTCGAAAAGGCGCTCGGCCGCCTCGGCGCGAGCGTCAGTACCAAGTCGGTGCGCTCCGCCCTCAGGCAAGCCCTTTTCTCGACGGGGGACGAGAAGGTCGGCAGGGCGATCGTTCATCACGTGGTGGACGGGTTGTCGTGGAAGAAGGCGCTCCGCATGGCGGAGGTGAACGAGCGGTTTCCTCACGAAGAGAAGGGGCCCGAGACTTCTTTCCCGTGGGACGCGATCGAAGGACCGGTCCGGCGCGGAGCTCTGTTCAAAAGGTTCGAGGTAATGACGAGGGGGTGACCTCTTGAGCCGCGGGGAAAAGCCCGGGCCGCTAAACCTTCTTGACGGAGCCGCCCTTTATGCACCTCGCGCAGACGTACATGCGCTGGGTCCTCCCGTCGACCTCGCAGCGGATCTTCTGGAGGTTGGGGAGCCAGCGGCGCTTCGAGACGTTATGCGCGTGGCTGATCTTGTGGCCGGTCGTCGGTTTCTTTCCGCAAATGGCGCATTCCTTAGCCATTCTTTTCCTCCCAATTCCCGAAAAGTTCATTTAATGTACGCTACGACATCGGGATTGGCAAGCTAATTATGTGGAAAGACTTCAAATCGAAAGGGCTGCTCGAGGAGAGCAGCCAGTACGTGAAGGGGGTCGGGCCCGCGCGCCAGGTGCTCCTCGAGCGTCTCGGCATCAGAACGATCGAGGACCTCCTGACGCACTATCCGCGGGCCTACTACGACCGCAGCAATCTCGTCTTGATTTCGAAGATACCGCCGGGGACCACCGCCACGTTTCTGGCGACGGTGCTCGCCGTCTCGATGAGGCGCGCGCGCAAGGGGCGCAGCGTTCTCACCGTCGCGGCCGGGGACGAGACCGGCGTCGTGAGCATCATTTTCTTCAATCAGCCGTATCTCGAGAAGCAGTTCAAGCAGGGCGAGCGGATTATCGTGAGCGGGGAGCTCACGATCTACCGGGGGGAGCGCCAGGTGGTCTCGCCCGAGTACGAGACGATCTCGGGGGAGCTCGGCGACTCGCTCCTCCACACGGGGCGCATCGTTCCCGTCTATCCGCTCACCTCCGGGATCTCGCAGCGTATGATGCGCAGGATCGTGCGGGCCGCGCTCGAGAAGGCGGCCGGCAGCGTCGCGGAGAACCTGACCCCCGGGCTCATGACGAGGCTCGGCGTTGCGGGGAGGGCGGAGTCGATCGCCGAGATCCATTACCCCTCGAGCTGGGAGCGCCTCGAGCAGGCGAAGCGCCGGTTCAAGTTCGAGGAGGTTTTTTTTCTGCACCTCCTTCTCAGACAGAGGCGAAGGAGCATCACGCTGAAGAAGCCGCGGCCGCCGATCGCCCCGCCGCACGAGCTCCTCGAGAGATTCGTCGCCGCGCTCCCCTTCGAGCTCACGGGGGCCCAGAGAAGGGTCCTCGGGGAGATCCGCGCGGACGTCGAGGCGCCGAGGGGGCTCAACAGGCTGCTCCAGGGCGAGGTCGGCTCGGGGAAGACGGTCGTCGCCCTCGCGGCGGCGATGCTCGCGATCGGGAAGGGCTACCAGGCGGCCTTCATGGCCCCGACCGAGATCCTCGCCGTCCAGCACCACGAGCGGACGCGCGGCTACTGCGCGAGCCTCGGGATCACCATCGGCCTCCTCATCGGCTCGATGCCGCGGGGCGAGAAGGAGGCGATGCACGAGGCGATCCACGCGGGCCGCATCGATCTCATCATCGGCACGCACGCCCTCATCCAGGAGGGGATTGCGTTCCGCGGGCTCGGGCTCGCGGTCATCGACGAGCAGCACCGCTTCGGCGTCAGGCAGCGGGCGCATTTCGGGAAGGCGGAGCTGCTGCCTCACTTCCTCGTCATGACGGCGACACCGATTCCGAGAAGCCTCGCGCAGACGGTCTACGGCGACCTCGACCTCTCGATCATCGACGAGCTGCCCGCGGGGCGGCGCGCCGTGACGACCGAGATCGTCGCCTTCGAAGAGCGGGACCGCGTGTACGAGTCGCTCCGCGCGGCGTTCCGCGAGAGGCGGCAGGCCTTCATTCTCTACCCGCTCGTCCAGGAGAGCGAGCGAAGCGATCTCCTCGCGGCGACCGAGGAGTTCGAGCGGCTCCAGCGCGAGGAGCTCGCCGAGTTTCCGATCGGGCTTCTCCACGGACGTATGACCTTCGAGGAGAAATCGAGAGCGATCGATCTGTTCAGGCGCGGCGAGATTCTCGGGCTCGTGACGACGACCGTGATCGAAGTGGGGGTCGACGTGCCGAACGCCGCGATGCTTCTCGTCAATCATCCCGAGCGCTTCGGGCTCGCCCAGCTCCATCAGCTGAGGGGGCGGGTGGGGAGGGGCGGCGCCCCGGGGGCTTGTTACCTGCTGCTCGCCGGCGACATCGGCGCGAACAGCCTCGAGCGCCTCTCCTTCTTCGCGACCCATACGAACGGATTCGAGGTGGCCGAGGAGGACCTCAGGCTCCGCGGCCCCGGCGAGATCTGGGGGTACCGCCAATCGGGCTACCCGCAGTTCCGTCTCATCAATCCGCTCGGCGACCAGGGGCTCGTGCAGCTCTCGTGGGAGGAGAGCGAGAAGCTCCTCGAGAGCGATCCGGAGCTCGCCCAGCCGCAGCACAGGCCGCTTGCGGACTACTTCAGGAACCGCTATAAACCGAGGATGGAGCTCGCCGAAATCGGGTGACGCGAAGGGGACGTCGGCGGAAAGGGGAACAAACTCATGCTCTCACGCGAAACGGCGCTCGCGCTCGTGAACCGGCACATGACCAAGCGAAATCTCATCAAACACGTCCTCGCCGTCGAGGCGATCATGCGCGTGCTCGCGCGGCGGCTCGGCGAGGACGAGGAGCTGTGGGGGCTCACCGGGCTCCTGCACGATCTCGACTACGAGCAGACGATGGAGGCGCCCGACCGGCATGGGCGGGTGACGCTCGAGATTCTCGCGGGGGAGGACGTCCCGCAAGAAACGCTCGACGCGATCCTCGGGCACGCGGGGCACAAGGAGCGCAACTCCCTCTTGGAGAAGGCGATATATTGCGTCGATCCTATAACTGGCTTAATTGTTGCATCGACGCTCATGCACCCATCCCACAGCTTAGCTGGGATCGACGCGGAGTTCGTGGGAAAGCGTTTCAAGGAGAAGCGGTTTGCGGCGGGTGCGAACCGCGACGCGATTGCAACGTGTGCCGAGCTGGGTCTCGAATTGCACGAGTTCTTTGGGATTTCGATAGACGCGATGAGGAGCATATCGGGCGAACTCGGGATATAGCGAGGAGCCGTCGGAGCATTCACCCGGGAGTAGAACAATGATCGTCACATGCGAAGGATGCCGCACGAAGTACCTCTTGAGCGAAGACAGGGTCCCCGAGAAGGGGATCCGCGTCAGATGTCCCAAGTGCCGCAACGTCTGGAGACTGATGCCGGCGGTCGACGAGTCGGTTTTCGAGGTGGCCTCGCACGGCTTCATGGGTGAGGCCCCGGTCGCCGAGACGCC
>JBGPBA010000129.1:0-4747 GCA_041481005.1 Candidatus Krumholzibacteriia bacterium
GATCGCAACTCGAGGACGACGTGATCAGGGATCTGCGCGTGCGGCTCCAGGAGCTGCGCATGAAGGAATCCGAGCTCTCCGGGCTCTACACCGAGAAGAACCAGGAGCTCGTGCGGATCCGCAAGCAGATCGAGGACGTGCGCGGCATGATCGCGGGGGAGATTCAGACGCAGATCGACATGAACAAAAATCAGCTTGCCATCATCCTCCAGCGCGAATCGGCGCTCAGGGATCTGGTAGGCCGGGTTACCGCCGAAAAGGAGCTCTACCCGCAGCGCACGGTCGAGCTCGAGCGCATCGACGCGGAGCTCTCGAAATTGCAGAAGACGTACGACGACGTCGTCGACCAGGACATGGCGGCCAAGATTTCCGTGGCGAGCAACCCGGAGTGGGCCGTGACGATCCTCGATCCGGCGAGCAAGGCGGCCCGCAAGAAAACGCGCGACTACGTGCGGATGGCGCTCGGGCCGTTCTTCAGCCTCATCGTGGCCCTCGGCCTCGCCTTCTTCATAGACAACCTCGACCATTCGATCAAAAACGTGTCGGAGGCGGAGGAGACGCTCGGGATGTCGGTCCTGTCGAGCTTCCCCGATACGGAGGGGAAGTGACGCGCCATGTACGAGGATTTCTACGGCTTCAAAGAGTTGCCCTTCAACGTCACGCCCGACCCGCGTTTCCTGTACCGGAGCGCGAGCCACCGCGACGCCCTCGCGTACATCACGTACGGGGTTTTTCAGCGCAAGGGCTTCGTGGCGGTGACGGGCGAGGTCGGGGTTGGGAAGACGACGGTCGTGAGCGCCTTCGTCGACCTCTTCCAACCGTCGCTCGAAGTGGCGTTCGTCTTCTCGACGAAGTTCCCCTTCGAGCAGCTCCTCTACCTCATCACGAGGGATTTCGGTCTCGAGGTGGAGGGCAAGAACAAGGCGCAGATGCTGCTTGCGCTCAACGACCACCTTATCAGGCAGAATGAGGCGAATCGGAACGCCGTCCTCATCATAGACGAGGCTCACAACCTTTCGCCCGACGTCCTCGAGGAGCTTCGGATGCTCTCCAATCTCGAGACGCGCGACCGCAAGCTCCTCCAGATCATGCTCGTCGGGCAGCCCGAGCTCGAATCGATCCTCAACATGAACGAGATGCGGCAGCTCAGGCAGCGCATCCCGGGAATCTGCCGGATCTCGATGCTGGATCGCGACGACGTCGAGAGCTACGTCCGCTACCGGCTCGAGGTCGCCGGCGCGCGAAACGGATCGGTGCAATTCACGCCAGAATCGCTTGACGAGATCCATCATTACTCGTGCGGTACTCCTCGGCTCATCAACATTCTGTGCGACCGTGTTCTCCTCGTCGGATTCGTGGAGAACACGAGGACGATCGACGGGAGGCTCGTTCGCGAGGGGATCCGGGATCTCGAATCCCCCGAGTCGGCGAGCGGGGACCGTTGCATACGGTCGAGGTAGAAGAGAGTCCCACCGGAGGAGGAAGAGCCGCGTGAGCAAGATTTACGATGCACTGCGCAAAGCCGAGAAGGATCGGGCGCATACGAAGACGCGGGAACGGAGAGTCCCGGTTCCCGGGACGCCGCGGGTCGGCGGCGAGCGCGTGCTTTTGAGGGGCATGGACGAGAATTTCCGCCGTTCACTCCTCAACCTGAAGAACGCCATCGACTCGGCGATGAAGGACAAGGAATCGCGCGTCATCCTGTTCACGAGCGCGGTCAAGGGGGAGGGCAAAACGACCATTGTCGCCTCCCTCGCGCGGATTCTCGCGCTGGGCGAGTCCGACAAAATCCTCGTCGTCGATTGCTCCGTCCGCAATCCCGAGCTTCACCGCCTCTTCGGCGTCGGCAACGAGCGGGGTATGGTCGAATACCTCGACGGTAAGGCGCAGGTCGGCGACATCGTCCAATCGGTCGACCGCGGCATCCTCGACCTGGTGACGGCGGGGACGAGCGGAGACATCGATCTCACGCAGCCGCTCTTCAACTCCGAGCGGTTTGGAGTCTTTCTTCGGGAGACCGCCGAGAAATACGATTACGTGCTTATCGACTCGTCGGCGATCCTCGAGGCCCCCGAGACGCCGATCATCGGCTCGCACGTCGACGGCGTCGTCATGGTGGTTCACGCGGCGAAAACGCGGCGCGAAATCATCCGGCGCGCAATGCTCATGATCGAGAAGCTCGACGGGACGTTCATCGGAACGGTGCTCAACCGGAAAAAATATTATATCCCCGAGTTCATCTATCGGCGAGTGTAAGAGCTGCCGTGAACCAATCACGCGCGTCGCTCACAACGCAACTTCCCTCGTTTCTCCCGGACTGCGCGGAGCTGTTGACCGAACGCATCGGCGCCGATCGGATCGAGGGGGTCTTCGTCTGCGGGAGCGTCGCGGCGGGGGAAGAGACGATCGTCCGCGAGACGGAGTCCCCGATTCTCCTGTCCGACGTCGATATCGTCGTCGTCCTCGGTTCGATCGAGACGCTCAGGGAATGGTACGCTCGGCGCTTCGAGCTGGGCGCCGCCTGCGAGCTTCTCGCCGCGGCGATTGTCTTCGCGGGGCGGGTCGACGTGGGTCTTCTCCTTCCGAGCGACCTCGAGAAGCTCCCCGCCCGTCCAGGGGTCTATGACATGCGACGCGCCGGACGCATGCTCCGGGGTGACGCGCGGCTCATCGAGCTCATCCCGAACTACGAAAAGGCGGCGATCGCCCCCCGCGAAGGGATCATTCTCGTCGAAAACAGGATTGCCTCGTTCCTCGGGAGCTACCCGCCGGAGAGCGCCCTTTCCCGCACCGGGCTCTACGAGTTTCTCTACGAGATTGCCCGGGTTTACACCGACCTGGCAGTCGCGGCGCTGTGCATGGCGGGGAGATACGAGCCGGGCTACCTCAGGCGGCGGGGCGTGCTCAAGGAGATCCTCGAGAGCGAGAAGGGGGGACTCGTCGCGGGCCTCGTTTCCACGGAGATCCTTTCGAAGGTCGACCGGTGGACCTCGTTCAAGATCGAGCCGTCGGTGGCCGCTCTCGGCGTTTCGCCTGAGCCGCAAGTGCTCCGGAGGGTCTGGGGCGAGGCGGCGAAGGATATCCTCTGGTTCTGGCGACAGGCATATTCCTACGTGCGCGACCGTGGGACCGACCTTCTGCACCCGCTCGCCGTCGGGGCGCTCCTCGGCACGGGGCGCCGGCCCGGAGGATGGATCGACCATATGAGGAGCTGGCGAATCTTCCTTTCCCGGTATTCCGCGCTGAAACGATGCGCGCTCGCGGGGTCGCTCGGGACGCGGCTTATCACCACCGCTCCCCTCGACCTCGTCCGGGAGCACGCCGTACGATTGCTCCACCAGCGGCTCGCCTTCGGAAGCGAGCGCCGCGTCGCCGGGGGCAGCCTCGGTTTTCCGTACACGGGGGGCGCGTGGATGGATGCCGCTTCGCAGCTTTCCTCGATCTGGAGAGAGATCGTGTTCGGTCGGAAGGAGCCCTAGCCGATGAACGAGACGACCGTCGTCGTCATCATCGACGCGCTCGGTTTCGAGCTCGCCGAGCGGCACGGGTTTCGGCCCCCGGAGCTGCCTCATCGGGCGCGACTCGACACCGTCCTCGGTTTCAGTCAGGCCGCCCTCGCGTCGATTCTGACGGGGCGCGCGCCGGACGAGCACGGACTCTGGATGATGTATTCGTTCGCCGCCCACTCATCGCCATTCGCGTGGCTCGGGCTTGTGCCTTCGCGCGTGTCGGGCCGCAGGCTCTGGTTGCGCCGGCTCGTGCGATGGAACCTCGAGCGAGTTCATCGGATCAAGGGCTATTACAGTCTCTATGATGTTCCCCGAGGCATTCTCCCGCATCTCGATATTCCGGGGCGAAGCGATCTCTTCGCCGCGGGAGGCGTTCCCGGCTCGACGACGATTCTCGATGAGCTCGCGGCGCGGGGGACCCCCTGCCGCGTCTGGGATTATCGCACAGACGAGGCCTCCGCCTTCTCGGCGCTTCGGGACGCGCTCGCCGAGCGGCGCGGCGGCTTCTTTCTCCTCTACACGGCGAGTCTCGACGCCGCGCTTCACCGCGTCGGATCGGCGGGCGATGGCGTCGCGGCGCACCTCGAATGGTACCGCGGGAAAATAGCGGAGATCGCCGCCGCGGCGGCGGCAAGCGGCGGCGCGCGGATCTTCGTTCTCGGCGATCACGGGATGTGCGACGTTCGTGCGCGCGTCGATCTCATGGGGGAGGTGGCCTCTCTCGGGCTCGCCGTTCCCGGAGACTACGTTCCGTTCTATGACTCGACCATGGCTCGTTTCCGGATTCGCTCCGATCGCGCGCGGCGACTCCTCGCCGGGCTCCTCGGCGGCCGCGCCTCGGGGCGTCTGCTTTCCGCGGACGAGCTGAAAACGCTCGGCGTGTCGTTCGCGGACGGCAGATTCGGCGACCTCGTTTTTCTCGTCGAGCCGGGCACGATCATCACCCCGAGCTTCATGGGGAGCGAGCCGGTCGCGGCGATGCACGGGTACGACCCCGACGCGCCGTGCATGCCGAGCCTCCTTCTGTCGAACGCGGAGCTGCCGCGCTCGGAGATGTCGATTCGCGACGTCGCGGCGCTTGTCCTGCCCGGGTTCGGGGAGCGCGATCCGAGGAGGTCGCCGTGACGATCGAGAAGGTCGCGCGCGCCATGTCGTGGAGCCTCTTCGGGCGGATCGCCGGTTTCACCGCCGGGATCGCGGCGAACATCATGATCGTGCGGAGCCTCAGCGACAACGAC
>JBGPBA010000130.1:0-4732 GCA_041481005.1 Candidatus Krumholzibacteriia bacterium
AACTTCGTGCCGGATCTTTCCGCCTTCTACATCGTGTTCGCGGTGATGGTGGTGGTCGGCGCCTCGAACGCCGTCAACCTCACCGACGGACTCGACGGCCTCGCGTCGGGGGTGTCGGCGTTCAGCTTCTTCGCGTTCGCGTCGCTCGCGTACGTGAGCGGCAACAAGACGTTCGCGGGCTACTTGAGCATCCCGTACATTCCCGGGTGCGGGGAGCTCACCGTGTACTGCATGTCGGTCGTCGGGGCGTCGCTCGGCTTCCTCTGGTTCAACACGAACCCGGCGCAGATCTTCATGGGGGATACCGGCTCGCTCGCCCTCGGCGGCGCGCTCGGCACGGTCGCCGTGCTCCTCAGGAAGGAGCTTCTTCTCATCGTGATCGGCGGCATCTTCGTCGCCGAGGCGGTCTCGGTCATTCTGCAGGTGGCTTCGTTCAAGCTCACCGGCAGGCGGATATTCAACATGGCGCCCATCCACCATCACTACGAGTTGAAGGGATGGTCGGAGCAAAAGGTCGTCGTCAGGTTCTGGATCATCGCGGCGCTGCTCGCGCTGCTGAGCATCAGCACGCTCAAGCTGAGATAGCGGGGCGGGGAAAGGCATGGCTCGGGTGAAACGGAAGACGTCGTATCGCGGGAAACAGGTTCTCGTGCTCGGGCTCGCAAAGAGCGGCTTGGCGGCGGTACGGCTGCTCCGCGGCGCCGGCGCGCGCGTGTCCGGGGCCGACGAGAATGCGAAGGTCGAGGTTCCGTCCGACCTCGCTGGCGTGCCGGTCGGTCTCGGCGCCTTCGGCCCCGAGCTTCTCGACGGGATCGACGAGGTCATCGTGAGCCCTGGGGTGGCGATCGATCACGCAATCATCATCGAGGCCCGCAGACGCGGCGCCGCGCTCGCGAGCGAGCTCGAGCTCGGTTCGCGCTTCGCGACGGCGCACCTCGTCGCCGTCACGGGGTCGAATGGAAAATCGACCACGGTCACCATGATCGGGGAAATTCTCAAGGAGGCCGGGCGCCGCACGATCGTCGCCGGCAACGTCGGGCTTCCGCTGTGCTCGGTCGTCGAGGAGCTCGGGGCCGACGACGTCTTCGTACTCGAGGTGTCGAGCTTCCAGCTCGAGACGATCACGGCGTTTCACCCGGAGGTGGCGGGGATTCTCAATCTCACCCCCGACCATCTCGATCGCTACCACGACGTGGAGGATTACTACCGGTTCAAGGAGCGGATCGTCGAGAACTGCACGGTGGGGGACAGCTACTTCTACAATGCCCTCGATCCGCGCTGCCGGGCGCTCGCCGGGCGGTTCGTCGGGAACACGGTTCCCTTCTCCTCGGCGGGTCCCGTGCCGGGGGGCGCCTATCTCGACGGAGAGAGGCTGGTCCGCGCGTTCGACCGGGGCCCCGAGGTCTTTCTCGAACGAGGCGAGCTCGGCGTGATCGGCCTCCACAACGTCGAGAACGCGCTCGCGGCGGTCGCGGCGCTCAAGCCCTTCGACGTGCCGGCCGAGGCGTGCCGACGCGCGCTTTCGTCCTTCCGGGGGCTCCCGCACCGGATGGAGAAGGTCGCCGTCGTCGGCGGCGTCACCTACTACAACGACTCGAAGGGGACGAACGTCGAGGCGACGATGATGACGCTCAAGGGACTCGACCGGCCGGCGATTCTCATCGCGGGCGGGCACGACAAGGGGGGCGATTTCACGAAGCTCCGCGAGGTCATCGGCAACGTCAAGGCGGTCATCACGATCGGCGAAGCCGCGCAGCTCATCGAGGATGCGCTCGCGGGCGTCGTCCCCGTCGCGCGCGCGAGGACGATGAAGGACGCGGTCGAGCTCGCCGCGCGCACCGCCCAGCCCGGCCAGCTCGTCATTCTTTCGCCGGCGTGCGCGAGTTTCGACATGTTCAGGAATTTCGAGCACCGGGGAGAGGTATTCAAGGAATGCGTGAAGGATCTGGAGAAGTAACGAGGCTCGGGGCGAGCGGGACGTACGATCTCGACCTCGTCCTCATCACGATCGTGCTCGTCACGATCGGTCTCATCATGATCGCCTCGTCGGGGCAGATGGTCGTCCTCGGCAAGAAGGCGGGCGGCCCGCATTTTGTTCTCTTCTACCGGCAGGTGCTCTTCGCGGCGCTCGGCGCGTGCTTCCTCATTATCTGCATGAAGCTCCCGTACCGCCTGTACGAGCGCTACGCCCTTCACATGCTCATCGCGGGTTTTCTCCTGCTCGCCGCCGTCCTCGTCATCGGGACCGAGGTGCGGCACGCGCGGCGGTGGATCTCGCTCGGCGGGATCGATTTTCAGCCGGTCGAGGCGGCGAAGCTCGCCCTCGTCGTTTTCCTCGCCGCCAAGATCTCGGCGTGGGGGGAGCGCGTGAGAGACTTCAAACGCGGGTTTGCCCCGCTCGTCGGCGTCGGATCCCTCATGGCCGCGATGCTCGTCTTTCAGCCCAACTACAGCAACGCGGGATTCATCATCGTCCTGACGCTCACCATGCTCTTCATCGGCGGATGCAAGCTGCGGCACATCCTGATCCTCGCCGTTCCCTTCGCCGTGGCGGCTCCGTTTCTCCTGAAGGTGCCGAAGATCATGTCGCGGCTCATGGTCTTCTTCGGCCAGTCGTCGATGGACCCGTGGGCCGGCTACCAGCGCAACCAGTCGCTCATCGCGCTCGGCTCGGGGGCGCTCTTCGGGTGCGGTCCGGGGCGGGGGCACCAGAAGTTCCGTTTCCTGCCGGACGCGCACACGGACTTCATCTACTCGATCATCGGTGAGGAGCTCGGTCTCATCGGGACGCTCGTCATACTGTTCCTCTTCGTTCTCCTCCTGCGGCGGGCCGCACGGACGGCGCGCAGGGCCCCCGACACCTTCGGGTACCTCCTCGCGATGGGGCTCGGGCTCATGGTCTTCTTGACCGCGGTCATCAACATCTCGATGACGGTCGGGCTCCTACCCACCGCGGGGCTTCCGCTCCCGTTCGTCAGCTACGGAGGCTCCTGCCTCGTCGCCTCGATGGCGGCGGTCGGGATCCTCGTCAATGTTTCGTTCGAAGGAAAAGAGAAAAAGCCCCCCGTCGAGTTCATCGCCGCGAAACGGACGGGGAAGCTCACGTACGCACGGCGCGGGTAGACAGAGAAAGTGGGCTCGATGAAAATCGTATTCGCGGGTGGGGGAACGGGAGGGCACGTGCTTCCAGCGCTCTCGGTGGCGAACGAGCTGCGGTCGCGCGCGGCGGGGCTCGACGCGCTTTTCATCTGGTCGGCGAACGGTCTCGAGGCGAAGCTCGTACCGCCTGCCGGGTACCCGATCCGGTTCATCTCGGCGCGGGGTGCGCGGGGAAAGGGGTTCGCCGCGAGAGCACGCAGCGTGGCCGGTCTCACGGTCGGGCTCGTGCAATCGATCGGTATTCTCTCCCGGTTCAAGCCGGAGCTCGTGTTCGGCTCGGGCGGCTACGCGAGCGCGGCGGCGGTGCTCGCCGCGTCGCTTCTGCGGACGAAGATCGTGATTCAGGAGCAGAACTCGATCCCCGGGCTCACGAACCGTCTCCTCGGCCGGAGCGCGAAGCGGATCTACCTCGGCTTCGAGAGGGCACGGAGCTACTTCGGCAATCGCGCCGGCGTGCTCGCGACGGGCAACCCGCTCAGGCGCGAGATCACATCGGAGCGCTCCCCCCGCGACCGGGCCGCGTTCGGCCTCGCGAGCGCCGGGCCCGTGCTCCTCGTTTTTGGGGGGAGCCAGGGGGCGCGCCGGCTCAACCGCGCCGCCGCCGCCTATCTCCTCGAGCACCGCGACGTGCAGGCGATCATCCAGACCGGCGACCACGACCGCGCCTGGGTCGAGGAGCGGCTCGGGGGCGAGCGGGGGAGGGTCTTCATCGCGCCGTACCTGGGGAACATGTGCCAAGCGTACGGGGCCGCCGACGTGGCGCTCTCGCGGGCCGGGGCGCTCAGCTGCTCCGAGCTCGCCGCGGCCGGGGTCCCCGCCGTTCTCGTGCCGTATCCGCACGCCGCGGACAATCACCAGTACTTCAACGCCCTCGCCCTCGCCGAGAGCGGGGGGGCGGTCATCATCAAGGATTCGGAGCTCGACAAGGATTCGCTCGCCGCGGCCCTCGATCCGCTGCTCGCCGTACCTTCGCGCCTCGCCGAGATGCGCGCCTCGCTTCTGGCGGTCGCGCGGGGCGACGCGGCCAAGCTGATCGCGGACGACATCGAGCAGCTCCTCGCGGCGAGGGACGCCGCGCGGCGGCGCGCGACACCGTCCTCGCCTGAACGGAAGGGTCAATGAAGAAGAACAAAATGCTCGGAAAAACGAGGCACGTGCACTTCGTCGGGATCGGCGGGATCGGGATGAGCGGGATCGCCGAGATACTGCTCAACTTCGGGTTCACCGTGAGCGGTTCCGACCTCGAGCGGAGCGCCCTCACCGAGCGCCTCGCCTCGCTCGGGGCGAAGATCTCGATCGGACACCGGGCGCGGAACGTCTCGGGAAGCGACGTCGTCGTCATCTCGTCGGCCGTCGCGGCGGGCAATTCGGAGGTGCGGGCCGCCCGCGAGCGCGGGATACCGGTCATCCCCCGAACGTACATGCTCGGCGAGCTCATGCGGATCCGCACGGGGATCGCGATCGCCGGAGCCCACGGCAAGACGACGACCACCTCGCTCGCCGGGGCCGTGCTCCAGGAGGCGGGACTCGACCCGACGATCATCGTCGGCGGCCGGGTCAGGAGCCTCAAGAC
>JBGPBA010000131.1:0-4728 GCA_041481005.1 Candidatus Krumholzibacteriia bacterium
CAATAAGTACGACTTCAATGGCGACGGCGTGCAGGACGTCTTCAGCGGGCTCGAGCATGACGTCGGCCAGAACGTCCAGCTTTGGTTCACGGGAAGCGGCGGCGTGCTGAGCACAAGCCCCGACTTCCAGTACCTCACGAGCGGCTCGAACAGGGTCATGGACAGCAAGCTGGCCGACTTCAATGCTGACGGCCACATCGATCTCGTCCTCGGACTGAAATCCTCCTTCGGAACATTTACGGGAGGGTTCGAGATCTTCATGGGAAACGGAGACGGATCCTTTAGCGCCGGGCAGTACGTCACGAAGGCGGGGCCTTCGAACGCCTGGGATCTCGGAGAGATTTGGGCCGTTGACACGGGCGATATCGACAATGACGGGCACCAGGACATCATCGTCGGCTCCCATACGAACAACTACGAGGGGTACATCGACGTCTATCAGAACAACTCGGGCACCTTTGCGTGGCGGTCGCGCTACCTCGTCGGGGGCGCCGTCAACGACCTGAGGGTCGTCGACATGAAAGAGGACGACGGGAACGACGTCGATATCATCGCCGGAGTCTCCACGGGCGCCAATACCGGCCGAATCTTGGAGTGGCTCAATAGCTCGGGCACCTTCGGGCTGGCCGACACGACGGGGTACAGCTTCCCCGCGGGGATAACCCAGCGCTGGCCGGACGACTTTGTCGACGCGGAGGGAGAAGCGCTGTGCCTCACGATCCTCAATATCAATAACGACATCTTCCCCGACGTCGCGTATGGAACGAGAAGCTCCAGTGCCTACACCGGAGACATCTACGTTCTCGCGTGCTACGGCACGATGCCCCCCGGCGGACAGAAGATCAACGGCTCCAACTCCGGCGAGGCCATCACGATGGACGTCGCGGACTTCAACCAGGATAACAAGCCGGACGTCGTCGTCGGAACACGAAACACGGCAACGCACGGCGTGCTCGTCGTTTACTTTGGAAGCGGACAGTAAGCGGGCACGAGGGCTCTGAAAGGACTGGTACGGCATGCGCAAGAAAATCGGTCATACGCTCTTCAAGGGTGAGAGCGGGAATATTCTCGTCGTCACGCTCCTCATTCTTTTCGCCATCACCGCAATCGGCGCGTCGCTCGCCATGGTTTCCTCGATGGACCTCAAGATCGCGGCGAACCAGCGAACGACGACGCGGGCCCTGCCCATCGCGGAAGCCGGTTTGAACGAGGCGATCCACAGGTTGTCGCTGCCCAAGCCGTCGAACGCGACCATCGGCGGCTGGACAGGGGATATCTCGATCGGCGACGTCGAGCCGTACAATCCGAATTGGACCGAGCGGGTCTACCTGACGAGGCCCAATGCCGCTCCGGCGGGCGGGGCGAACGTCACGACGACCGGCACCGTTCAGGACCCGAACCAGCCGTACCTCCAGTATAGCCAAGCCACCGGAACGAACCAGGTGCTCACCATCCAGCACAAGTGGGTCGACCTGGACCACGACGGCGTGCGGGACGCGAATGAAGTGGTGAGGTACGATCCGGTTCAGGTTCCTCCCGAGAACTACACCTCCGGTTTCCCCGTCGAGGTCGTCACTATTACGGGGCGCGTCGGGAACGCGGAGCGAACGATCCAGGCCGAGGTTACGAAGAGAACCATCAATGCGAGGACCCTCGGCGCGCTGTACACCGACAAGGCTGTGAAGCTGCAGGGTAACTGCGCGTTCTGCGGATACAATCACGACGTCAACACGCCCGTCGGCAAGAAACCCAACAACTGCGTCCCGTATCACCTCGCGAGCGGACACCTGCCGGGCGTGACGACGACGGGCGACAACGTCCAAGCCGGCGGAAGCTCGTCGGTGGCGGGAAGCCCGCTCACGATCGACATGGCTCCCACGAACCCCTGGTACTCTCTCGCGGATGTGCTGGGTCTCGATCAAAGTGAAGTGAATCAGATGCTCGCCCAGGCGGACCACACGACGATCGTGAGCCCCCTCGACGGCATCACGTACATCAACGGCGACGCCAGCATCAACTCCAACCTCGTCGGATCCGGTTTGCTCTATGTGACGGGAGACCTCAAAGCGACCGGAAACTTCACGTACAAGGGGCTCATATACGTGGAAGGGGACTGCAAGATAACCGGCGGTCCCTGGATCCTCGGCAGCATCTGCGTCAAGGGAACGTCCGATTACAACTTCAGTGCCGGTAACGCGGCTGTCCTATACAGCAAGGACGCGATCACGCAGTATCTGAGCAAGAACGTGGCCGCCATTGTGCTGTCATGGCGTGAAACGCATTAGAGGCGATGGCTGATGTAAGCGAAAGCAACCGCCTTGGCCCGGCCTGGCGACAGGTCGGGCCGATTTATTCTCCCTAGAAAAACGGGGCGCCCCGACCGGGGGCGCCCCGACTTTATTCAAGCCGACTGCCGAGCGCAGCTACTGAATGCTCGCAAGGTCGGCGGTGATGCTCCCGCCTCCCGCCTGCGCCGGCAGCTCGAAGATGCCGCGAATCATGCAGTGCGGATCCTTCGAATTCATGTACAAGGTCGAGCTCACCTTGTCCTCGTCGAGCGGCTTGAGCTCGACCTTCAGACAATCGTATGTACCCGCCGGGACGGTGACGCTCTCCGGTCCCGTGACAACCAACGACATCGCGCGCGCCTTCTGCATCTCGAAATCAAACACGCGAAGCGTCGTTTTGTAGCCGGGCGCGAGGGGCAGGCCGCCGACAAGAACCTCGAGCGAAGAGCCGTCGCCGAAGACGGGCGCCTTGAGCGCCACGTCGATCGGCGTCTCCTGCCCGCCCGTCTTGACGGCGCCCTTGACCCCGTTGGCGCCATAGTTGAGGCTCACCGACGCCTGGCCCTGCGCAACGGCCCAGCGGATCGGGAGCATCCCGCTCGTATCGAGGTCGAAGGTATCGGAGGCCGCGCCCATCGGGCTCTGCTGTATCGTGATGACCCGCCAGACCGGCGTGCCGGCCAGGTCGACCTTGGCGAGCGTCCGGCTGATGTCGAGGTTGAGAGCCTGCCCGCTCATGTTCACGACGCCCTTGTATTTGAGCGACATCGGCTTGAAAACGCCCGTGTCGACGCGTGGAAGCGGCGCCGTCTCGGCGTCGGCCGCCGCCGTCGGGGCCTCGGCCATCTTGACCGTCTTCACGTCGACCGTGATCGCCTTGAGGCGGGCCTGGATGTTGGCGGGAGCGGATTCCTGGGAGCGCCCGCCGAGGTGGTCTGCGAGAAATCTCTCGGCGGCGACCGCCATGGCGGTTCTGTTCTCGCGGCCCGCGAAGCCGTGGCCCTCGTCGGGGGCCACGATGTACTCGACGTCCCTGCCCAAGTCGCGCAGCGCGATGACGATCTGATCCGCCTCGGCCTTCTTCACGCGCGGATCATTCGCGCCCTGGACGACGAGCAGCGGCGCCTTGATGTTCTTCGCCGAGAAAAGCGGGGACTCCTTCTCGAGGCGCTTGACGTCCTCGGGCTTGTTCGGATCGCCGACGCGCTCGTTGAAGAGGGCCCTGAGCGGCGCCCAGTACGGCGGGATCGAATTGAGGAGCGTCAGGATGTTCGAGGGGCCCACGTAGTCGATGCCCGCCGCGTACAGGTCGGGCGTGAAGGCGACCCCCGCGAGCGTCGCATAGCCGCCGTAGCTGCCGCCGAAGATAGCGACGCGCTTCGGATCGGCGATGCCTTCCTTCACGAGGTAGTTGACGCCGTCCGTGATGTCGTTCTGCATCGCCTCGCCCCACTGCTTGTTGCCGGCGTTGAGGAACGCCTTCCCGTACCCGGTCGAGCCGCGGAAATTCATCTGGAACACGGCGTAGCCCCGGTTCGCGAAGAACTGCGCGTACGGGTCGTATCCCCATTGGTCGCGCGCCCACGGTCCGCCGTGGGGCATGGCGAGCACGGCGAGGTTCTTCTCCTTGACGCCCTTCGGCACGGTGAGGTAGCCGTGAATGGTGAGGCCGTCGCGGGACTTGTACACGACCGGCCGCATGGGCGAGAGATCCTTCACGGGAAGATCCGGGCGGGGCCGGTAGAGGAGCTCGACCTTGCCGCTCTCCCGGTTGAAGAGATACGTAGCGCCCGGGTCCATGTCGCTCGTGACGCTCACGAGCCACAGGCGGTCGTCCGCGGTCGATGACGCCAGATAGACGTCGCCGCCGGGAAGCTCCTTCTTGAGCTTGTTGTAGTCGCTCTCCCACTGCTTGTCTCTCGGGTACACCCTCAACCTGTCGCCGACGTAATAGGTCACCGTGAGCTCGTCGGTCTTCTCGGAGAATTCGGCTCCCCCGAAATCGACCTCTTTCTTCGGGTCGGACTCGACGAACTCCTCCTGCTTCGTGTCGGGGTTGAAGAGGATGAGCCTGGACAAATTGACGTCGTCACCCTTGTCCGTGATCATGTAGATCCGCTTGCCGTCTTTGTTGAATCGGAAGGGCTCCGCGGTCTCGTTCTTGTTGCAGGTGTAGACGACGAGCATCGTGTCGGGCTTCACGAGGAGGATCTCGGTCCCGCCGTCGGCCGTCTGACGGCTCGCGAGACGGAGGTTTCCGTCGAGATCGAACACCCACGCCGCGATGTCGTCTTTGTTCTCCCTGATGAGCGTCCGCTCGCCTGTCGTGAGATCGAGGCGGTAGAGATCGTGGTAGCGCTCATCGCGATCGTTGAGCCCGATGTAAGCGATGTTGGGGGTCTTCTTCGGAACCGAGAAAAACCGCACCGTCACCTTCTCG
>JBGPBA010000132.1:0-4681 GCA_041481005.1 Candidatus Krumholzibacteriia bacterium
GTCACGCACGAAACCGACTGTCCCGGGTGCAGTCTCGCATTCCCCCACACCTACAATTTCCGCAACAGCGACAAGTATCTAAAACGAGAGACCGCACGCGTCCTCGCCCGAAGAAAGAAGAGCGGGCTCGAGGGGCTGGTCGGGGGGCTCGAGTGCGTCGTCATCAATACCGAGCCCGACCGGCTGCGCGCGACCGTGCGCGAGCTCCTCGATTACACGGGGCTCCGTTTCGATGCGGCCTTCGAGGACGAGCGCTCGGCGACGTGCGTCCTCAAGACCGAGGGCTCGGCCGATTTCCTCGTCACATCCCGGAAGGCCGGCCGAAATCCCTTCCTCCCCTTCAATGAGTTCCCGAAGTCGCGCCACCTGCCGAACACCCGACTCGAGACCTTCGTCTTCTCCGTCCGCGACATCGACCGGTACGTCGAGATTCAGAGATCGCTCGGCGCGCGGTTTCTCACGGCGCGGCCGATGAGGCTCGGAGGCTACTCGTTCATCCAGACCCCTCCCTCGAGATTCACCGGGAACTCTCTCGGCTTCATCGAATGGGACGCTCGCCGCGGGGATTATAGGACGCCGAAGAGCGAGCGGCTCGGCTGGAGACCGAAGAAGCCCGCGAAGCGGTACCTCGGCTCCGTGCGCGAGCTCGACCACGCGGCGACGAGGGTGAAGGCCGAGGAGCGGGACGCCGCCATCGTCGAGTTCATGGAGCTCACGAACTACCATTTCGATTTCGCGATCTACGTGAAGGTCTTCAACTCGATCACGAACGTGGCGCGCCTCACGGCCGCCGACTACGCGATGGTATTCACCTCGGGGATCTCGCCGTACGTGAGCGACGACGTGTCGGGGCCGACCGAGAAGTTCATCCACAACTACGGGCGGCGCGTCCATCACATCGCCTTTCGGACGGACGACATCGAGAATGTCTTCGCGAATCTCAAGAGGCAGGGGATCGAGTTCCTCATCGAGCTCGTGGGCTCGCCGCGGGAAGGCCTCAAGCAGACGTTCACGATGCCGTCGGAGAGCTCGCTCCTCGTGACCGAATACATCCACCGCTACGGGACATTCGACGGGTTCTTCACGAGGAGCAACGTGACGCTCCTCACCGGCTCGACCGCAAAGCAATAGTCAATGCATTGTCGCGGGAATGTCGACGTGGTGCCTCTGCGAGTCGGCGGCATTCGAGCGCCGCAAAATAAAAATCGCGCCCAGGAGGATTTGAACCCCCAACCTTCTGGTCCGTAGCCAGACGCTCTATCCAGTTGAGCTATGGGCGCAATCGATCGCTAGAATCCGTTTATCGTCTTCTGTCCGGGCGGCGCGGTCCCTTCGGGTCCCGCGGGACGCGGCATCTCCGGACCTCCTTGCCGCTCGGCGGGAGCCGCGGCGTACGTCGCAGGGCGCTCGGTCGGTTCGAGCGTGAGCTCAATGCCGCCGACGATCGAAGCCAGGAGATTATAGATGAGCACCCAGACGGCGATCGCGATCGTCCCGAACACCGCGTACATGATCGCGACGATGGGAACGAGCACGAAGCCGAGCCCCTTCATGAAGCCGAGCTCGCCGCCGAGCCCGCCGGTCAAGGCGCTCGCGAACATCCCCGAGACCGAGAGCAAAATCGCGTAGAAGATCCCGATGATGACGCCGAGAATGATAAACAGCACGAACGAGATCTTAATGACGGGCCACAGGGGCACTTTCTTCAGTATGTAGGACTTCGCCACTGGTTTCTCCTCTCGTGAAATCGACCCTCATCCGGCTCTCTTATATCGCCCGTGCCCCCGTGATGTCAACGCCGATGAGTCGTCCGCCGCCCGTGACGAAAATGGCGGAGAGAGTGGGATTCGAACCCACGGTAGGGTTATTAGCCCTACAATCGCTTAGCAGGCGATTGCCTTCGGCCTCTCGGCCATCTCTCCGCCCACGCATGTCAATCTCTATGATGGCGGAGGGCGAGGGATTCGAACCCCCATGGGCTCATCGCCCGGCGGATTTCAAGTCCGCTGCCTTACCAGTTAGGACTAGCCCTCCAGAAAAAAATGATCCTTCGCTCGGATGAAGGGTCGGGAGTCAGTATATGCGGCGGGCGGGCCCGTGTCAATTGAAGAGTGTCGGGCGGCGCCGCAGCACCGCTCGCAGCGCCGAGCCGCGCCGCGGGACGGTCAGATGAAGAGCGTCGGGCGGCGCCTCTCGTCGCGTCTCTCCCATATCTCGACCTTGCGTTTGCTCTGCGCCCGCTTCACGATGTACACCACGACGAAGAAGAGCGCAAAGGCGACCCAGTAGGGCGCCACATTGACGATCGTTCCGGGAAGCTTGTACTTGTGGTACATGATCGCCGAAAACGCCGCGCTGAATTCCGAAGGCGTTCGCCCGAAGGTCGTCGCGAAGGCGCTCGCGAAGTCGCGCCGGTCGCGGATGAAGGCGGTGAGGGTGGCGAGCGCGTCGGGCCGCTCGCGAAAGAGCTCCTCGACCGCGACGTAGCTTTCGCCGTACGCCAGCGTGGCGTCGTCGAGCCGCCGCGGGAAGGGGCCGGCGAGATCCTCGAGGCCGGGGAGCTTCTTTCTCGCGGCCAGGTTCATGAGCTCCCACGTGTCGGAAAGATCCCATTCGTGCGCTTGCCTCAGGGCGAGCCCCTCGAGGAACCACGTCGGGATGCGTACCCCGCCGACCCGCTGCGAGAGAAGCAGGTGCGAGAGCTCGTGGCGAACGACGAGGGAGAGCGGGCGCGGCGATCGCAGCACGAGCGTGGCATTGATGCCGAGCACCTGGGAGCCGAGCTCGCTGAAGGCCGTCCCCCACTCGGGCAGCCTGTTCTCGTGGAGGTACCGGAACGATTGGTTGTCCGGGGCGAGGTACACGCGCATCTCTCGAATCGAATCGAGGCCGATCTCGCGGGCCATCCCGGGCGCCGAAACCTCGATGATCCCCTCGACCTCTCGAGCCATGGGCTCGAGACGGTGCGGGTAGTAGACGACGCAGGTGCGGTCGGGACAGCGCATCGACTCGTACCCGACGAACGGGTCCTGGCCGAGAGCCGGGGCGCTCGATATGAGAAGACCGGCCGAGAGGCCGGCACAGATGGCGGCGATGAGTCGGCGCTTCATCCCCGGTCCCCCTTGAGTCCTCGCGCGACGATGCCGCCCCCGATGACGAGGCCGTCGCGATAGAGAACGAGCGACTGCCCGGGAGTGATCGCCCACTGCGGCTCTCGAAAGACGACCCGGAGCTCGCCCCCGGCGCGATCGACCCGCTCGACCTCGGCAAAGGGCTTCCGGTAGCGGACCTTCCCAGCGAGCGCCCCGCCGAGGTTATTGGATCGGAGCCTGACGCTCGTACAAACGGCCGTGCGATGAAACAGCTCCGATTTCGGCTCGAGAACGATCCGCCGGCGGGCCGCGTCTATCTCGCCGACGTACAGGGGAACGCCGCCCGCGATTCGCAGGCCCTTCCGCTGGCCGATCGTGTAATGGAAAACACCCGAGTGGCTCCCGAGAAGGCGGCCTTTCCGGTCGACGACCTCTCCGGGCGCCGGCGCTATCTCCGACGACAGGAATGCCCCAAGATCGCCATCGGGCAAGAAACACACGTCCTGGCTCTCCTTCTCCTTCGCCGAGGGCAGGTCGAGCCCGGAGGCCGCGCGCTTGACCTCGCTCTTCGATGAATCGCCGAGAGGGAAGATTGTTCTCTCGAGAAGTTTCACGGGAACGCGATAGAGGAAGTATGATTGATCCTTGGCGGCGTCGGCGGCCGCGGCGAGTAATGTCTTCCCACGCTCCGCTCGCACGAGCCTCGCGTAGTGGCCCGTCGCGATGAAACGGCAGCCGAGCCAGTCGGCGACCCTCGCGAGGGCGGGGAACTTAACCTTTTCATTACAGACGATGCAGGGGTTCGGCGTCCGACCGCGCCGGTACTCCCCGACGAAATTCTCGATGACGGCGTCCCGGAACTCGCTCTCGGCGTCGATCACCCGATGCTCGATGCCGAGCCTTGAGGCGAGCATGCGGGCGTGGCGGAGCGACGCCTCGCTGCAGCAGGGGCGCGGCGATCTCGAAGAGCGGGCGTAGCAGTAGAATCGCAGCGTCACCCCGACGACCCGGTACCCCTGCTCCGCGAGCATCCAGGCGGCCGTGGAGCTGTCGACGCCCCCGCTCATGCCGAGGACGACCCCGTGCCCGTCGCTGTTCATTTCGGGACGCACGCCTCCCGTCTCTTGCGCGAGACTTCGCGCATCGGACCGGTCCTGCGTTTCATTTCAGCGGGGAGAGCTCGCGCAGCCGAGCCACCACGCCCGGGAAGGCATCGAGGAAGGCGTCCACGTCCTCCCGCGTATTCTCGATCCCGAGACTGATGCGTATGCCCCCCTGGGCGTCCGCGGGATCGAGCCCGAGGGCGACGAGCACGTGGCTCGGCTCGTTCGCCCCGCTCGAGCACGCGCTCCCGCTCGATATCGCGAAGCCGCGCATGCTGAGATTGAGCGTGATCGCCTCTCCCTCGACGCGCTGGACGACGAGACTGCTCGTGTTCGGGAGCCGCGGGGCTAAGCCGCCCGTGACGATCACGTCGTCGACGCGCGCGAGAATCCCCTGCTCGAGGCGGTCGCGAAGGGCGGCGATGTGCGTCATTTCACGCGAGAGCTCCCGCTTCGATATCCGCGCCGCCTCGCCGAGCCCCACGA